>UROR01000052.1 GCA_900549535.1 uncultured Collinsella sp.
GCACCCGCTGCCGACGGGGGTGGCGGTGAGGCGGCTGTTGGGGCCGAGCTGGCACTCCTCGCCCACGGTGACGTGGCCGATCAGGTGCGTTTGCGGCCACACGACGGTGTCGCGGCCGATGACGGCATCGGGGCCGATCCAGGCCTGCGTGGGGTCGATGAAGGTAACGCCCTCGGCCATCCAGTGCTCGTTGATGCGGTCGCGCGCGATGGCGGTAAGCTGCGCGAGCTGGATGCGGCTGTTGACGCCCAGGCCGTCGCGGTAGTCATCGCAGTGGAAGATGGAGACTGCCTGGCCGTGGCCTTTGAGAATCTCGAGCATGTCGGGCAGGTAGTACTCGGACTGCGCGTTGTCGTTGCCGATCTCGTCGATGTGGGCGGCGAGCTGCGCGCCGTCGAAGGCGTAGCAGCCGGCGTTGCACTCCAGCAGCGTGGCGGCCTGCTCGGGCGTGCAGTCCTTCTGCTCGATGATGCGCTCGATCTGACCATCGGCGCCCAGCTTGATGCGGCCGTAGCCGAAAGGATCGGGCGGGGTCATGGTCATGACGGTGCAGGCGAGCTCGCCGGTGGCGACGGTTTGCGCGAACTTGGCGACGGTGTCGGCGGTGATGAGCGGCAAGTCGCCGTTGAGCACGACGACCGGGCCTTGCGTGATGCCGCAGGCCTCGAGTGCGACCTTCACGGCGTGGCCGGTGCCCAGGCGCTCGGTCTGCTCGACGCACTCGACCTTGGTGGCGCTGTTGGCGTAGGCGCCGTCGATCAGGGCGCGCATTTCGTCGGCGTGGCTGCCGATGACGACCACGACGCGGCTGCAGCCGGCCTTGATGGTAGCGTCGACGATCCACTGGACCATGGGCTTGCCCAGGATCTTGTGCGAAACCTTGCAGTGGTTCGACTTCATGCGGGTGCCCTCGCCGGCAGCGAGGATAATTGCGGTTGCGTCCATGTGATCTCCTGTTACGTTATAGAGACGTGTGTTTGGAAACGATACACGGCGCAATATGATACCGCAGGCATATGACGAGCGCGTAACGATTGGTTTGCGGCGGTTGAGGCTTGCGCCGCCGGCGGGGCGTTTGCGCTGCTTGCGTGCGGCGTTGGCGGTGCTGCGGAGCTGTCGTTTGAGCGAGGGGACGGGGGTACCCGTGGACAACATACGAGAGGGGTTTGGCGGCGAGCCCGTCGCGGCATTCTCGATGTCGCATCCGGCTGTGCCGGCACTCTATATAGTGCTGACGCTGGGGCTCACTATGTTCGCGATGCAGCCGGTACTGATTGCGCTGTCACTTGCGGGCGGGCTGGCGTATGGATTTGCGACGCGTGGGGCTGCCCGCACGCTGGGTGCACTTCGCTGGCAGCTGCCGGTGATTTTGATCGTCGCGGTGCTCAATCCGCTGTTTAGCGCCTCGGGCTTGACGGAGCTGTTCCGTATTGGCATGCGCGCGGTGTATCTGGAGAGCATGGTATACGGCCTGTGCATGGGCGGGCTGTTTGTGGCGAGCGTGCTGTGGTTTGAGGCCGCGGCGTCGATGCTCGAATACGACAAGGTGCTCGCGCTGCTGGGCAATGCCGTACCGGTGATTGCGCTCATGATCTCGATGTGCATGCGGCTTATCCCGCAGTTTTTGCGCCGCGGCCGTACGGTGCTGGCGGTGCAGGATGCGATTGATGTGCCGGGGCGCACGCCGGCCGACCCCGTGCGCTCGCGCCTGCGGGCGTCGAGCGTGTTGATGGGCTGGGGCATGGAAGATTCGCTGGAGCGTGCGGACGCGATGCGCTCGCGCGGGTGGGGCGCCGCGACGCGTCGAACGACGTATGCGCGGTATCGGCTGGGGCGCAGCGACGTTGCCGCGCTGGTTGGGCTTGCGCTGTTTGGTGCTGCCGCGGTGGCGGTGGCGTGGACCGCGACGACGCAGTATTCGTTTTATCCGCAGCTCTCGGTGCCGGCGCCGTGGCCGGGCTATGTCGTGTACGCTGCCTGGATGGTGCTGCCTTGCGCGTTGCATGCGATTGATGAGAAGAGGTTTGGCTGATGGCTCGGTTGGATAACTGCTCGGTAACGGGCGGGGCGTGCGGCTCCGATGTGCCTGCGATTGAGGTGCGGGGCCTGAGCTTTACCTACCCCGGGGCTGAGGCGCCGGTACTCGACGAGCTCGACTGGTCTGTTCCCCAAGGTGCATTTGCGCTGCTTGTCGGTGGTACCGGGTCGGGTAAGTCAACGCTGCTCTCGCTGCTCAAGCCCGAGATTTCGCCGACGGGCGAATGCGCTGGCGAGCTGCGCGTGCTGGGCGAGAGCGTTGCCGACATGAACGTTCGGGCGTCCGCGGAGCGCGTGGGCTATGTGTTTCAGGACCCCGAGAACCAGATCGTGTGCGAGGCCGTGTGGCACGAGATGGCGTTTGGCCTGGAAAATCTGGGTATGTCGCGCGACGAGATGCGCCGTCGCGTAGCCGAGACCAGCTATTTCTTTGGGCTGGAGGATTGGCTCCACCGCGATACCGATACGCTTTCGGGCGGACGCAAGCAGCTGCTGTCGTTGGCGGCCGTGCTGGCCTTGCGCCCGCGCGTGCTGCTTCTCGACGAGCCCACGTCCCAGCTCGATCCTGTTGCCGAGAAAAATTTTCTGCACGCGCTGTTTCGCGTGAACCGCGAGCTGGGTTGCACGGTTGTTGTGGCAACGCATCAGCCGCGCCCGATGCTCGAATATGCGACGTGCGCGTATCGGATTGAGGGCGGCCGCGTGCGCGAGGTGGCCGACATTGCCTCCTTGGGGCATCGCGAAGAGCTGTTTTCTGGCGAGGTGCCAGGGTGGGGTGGCTCGCGGCGTGCAAAAAACGGAATTTTCAGCATCGCTGGTGACCAGCAGGGCTCTTTGGACCCGCACGCGGACGTTGCGGGTGCAAAAAAGGGACCGAAAACGGACAAATCGGCTAAATTTGAGGCGCAAATCCTGCCGCAGGACGACTCGGGGGCGTCATCGCGCGCCGGTGGATGCAGAATATTCCCAAAAATGTACGCTGGCTCGGCCACCACCTTGACAGGAAGCTGGTTTCGCTACGATCGGGCGTCCGGCTGGGTGCTGCGCGGACTCGATGTGGCGTTTTCGACTGGCGCGGTGCATGCGATTGTGGGCGGAAACGGCTGCGGCAAGTCGACGATGCTCTCGGTGCTGGCCAAAACGGTCAAGTTGCAGCGTGGTCGCATGGTGCGTGGAGCGGCCTCGGCTGCGCTGCTGCCGCAGAACCCCAAGGCCCTGCTGGTTGCCGAGACAGTGCGCGACGAGCTGATGGAATGGGCCTCGACCTGCGGATATGACGAGGACGCGGCCCAGGAGCGCGCGGCGCAGCTGGGATTGGACGGCCTGGATGCGCGCCATCCGTACGATCTTTCGGGCGGTCAGCGTCAGCTGCTCGCGTTGGCAAAGCTGCTGTTGATTGGTCCGGAGCTGTTGCTGCTCGACGAGCCCACGAAGGGGCTGGACCTGACGAGCCGCCGCATTATCGCCCGCGCCCTGTGCGAGCATGCGCAAGCCGGCGGCACCGTCATCATGGCCACGCACGACCTGGACTTCGCCGAGCAGGTTGCCGACGACGTTGCCATGATGTTCGACGGCGAAATTGCCTGCATGGAGCCGCCGGCCGACTTCTTTGCCGACAACGTGTTTTATAGGGCGTGATGGGATGACGGATTATCGCGTCGCGCGCCTGCTCGCAAAACTGGAGATTCCGCTGCTGCTGGCGGTGCCAGCCGTGATGGCTGCGGCGTTGCTGGCGGGCGTTGAGCAGGCGGCACTCGCCATGCTTGTCGTGGTGGCGCTGGTGCTTGCGCTGTTCTTTGCAGGCTACGAGGCGTCGCGACCGGGCCTGCGCCAGATTATGCCAACGCTGGTTCTGGCGGCGTTGGCCGCGGCGGGGCGCATCTTGTTTGGCCCCATTCCCGACTTTAAACCCGTGAGTGCCATCGCCATTATCGCGGGGGCGACGCTTGGCCGCCGCAATGGTTTTATGGTTGGCGCGCTGGCGGCGCTGAGCAGCAATTTCTTTTTTGGACAGGGCATGTGGACGCCGTGGCAGATGTATGCCTGGGGGCTCGTGGGATACGTTGGCGGTGCGCTGGCGCATGCCGGCGCTTTTGATCGCGCCGATGGCACCGTGCGTATGCCGGCGCTGCTGACCTACGGCTTTGCTTCGGGTTTGCTGTACGGCGTTGTGATCAACGCCTACGACATTATCGGTTTTGTTCAACCGCTCACGTGGGCGGGTGCCATGGCGCGTCTTGCCACGGCGGTGCCGTTCGATATCACGCACGGCCTTGCGACCTGCGTGTTTTTGGTCGCCCTGTACAAGCCTTGGTGTCGCCGCATCAACCGAGTCGTCGTGAAGTACGGACTGTAGGGCTGGTTGCGCCGGGGCGGGAATCAATACTGCCGAAGTGCCATTTTAAAACTATGCCGGTTTACGGGGCCAGATTGGCACAAGCAGACCATGCCGGCTATTTTTGAAATAGAGCAAGCCGTTTACCTGCGGTTTTATTATTTCGGAATTGCGTATGGTTGGGGGTTCGCGATTCAGCCCCGTAAACCGGCATAGTTTTGAAATAGCCGGCTGATACGACGGGCATCGTGGCCCTCAGAGAGCCAAATTGATCCGTTTTCTTTCGCCTCCAGACGTTCCCAGGGAATCAGCTGAACCCGCCCGCCACGGAATCGGCCTATCTACTATGTTTGGCCCGACACCCCCAAACACAACCGCGTTTTATGAAAAACCGCAGGCTTTCTACCTGCGGTTTTCTTTTTGCGTTGTTCGCTGTGGTTGAGGGTGGTGGCTTAAACGTAGTAGATGGGCCAGTTTCGTGACAAGCGGGCCGCGTGGATGCCCTCGCGAAGTGAAAATGATTCCTTTTCCTCCGTCCCCAGGGGATCAGTTGGGGCTAGAGCTCTAGCGTGAGGGTGACGGGACAGTGGTCGCTGCCAAAGATATCGCCGCGGATACCGGCGTCGCACACATTGCCGGCGATTGCGTCGCTCACCAGGAAGTAATCGATGCGCCAGCCTGCGTTGTTTTTGCGGGCATTAAAGCGGTAGCTCCACCAGCTGTAGACGCCCTCGACGTCGGGGTTTGCCGCGCGCCAGGTATCGGTAAACCCGGCGTTGAGCAGCTCGGTAAACTTGCCGCGTTCCTCGTCCGAAAAGCCTGCGTTGCCGCGGTTGGACTTGGGGTTCTTAAGGTCGATCTCCTCGTGAGCCACGTTAAAGTCGCCACAGGTCACTACGGGCTTTCCGGTCTCGCGCTCGAGGCCTGCCAAAAAGCCGCGATAGGCATCGTCCCAGGCCATGCGTACATCGATGCGCGCGAGCTCATTTTGGGCGTTGGGCGTATAGACGTCCACGAACCAAAACTTGTCGAACTCGAGCGCGCAGACGCGGCCCTCGGTTGCGGCTTGAGCGACGAGCTCGGCTGCCTCGCCCTCGCCGGCGTAGGGTAGCAATGCGTCGGCGCGTAGCACGCGCAGCGGTTCCTGGCGGCTAAAGACCGCAGTGCCCGAGTAGCCCTTGCGCTCGGCGTAGCTCCAGGTTTGGTGATAGCCGGGCAGGTCAATATCGACCTGGCCCTCCTGCAGCTTGGTCTCTTGCAGCGCCAGGATATCGACATTGAGCTCCTGTGCGATCTGGATAAAGCTCGGGTCTTTTTTGAGCACGGCGCGCAGGCCGTTGACGTTCCACGAGGCGAAAGTGTAAGTCTGAGGCATGGTGTCCTTTCGACGGGGTTGGCAGGCTTAAGATTAGCGCAACAGGGGCGGGGCGGAGTCCGCGAGTGATGGTGCAAACGCCGCCGTCCCGGAGACACGGACGGAGGACATATATGACGCAGGCAATATCGGACCCCAAACAGGCCTCCGCCGCGCTGGCGGAGCTGTTCGAAACCCATAGCCACGTGGTCTTCTTTGGCGGCGCGGGCGTTTCCACGGCAAGCGGCATTCCCGATTTCCGCAGCGTGGACGGTCTGTATCACCAGCGGTTTTCCTATCCGCCCGAGACTATGCTCTCGCACAGCTTCTGCGAGGCGCATCCGGCGGAGTTTTTCGACTTCTACCGGACCAAGATGATCGCCCTTAACGCCAAGCCCAACCACTGCCATGCCAAGCTGGCGGAGCTGGAGCGCGCCGGCAAGCTCGACGCCGTGGTGACGCAAAATATCGACGGCCTGCACCAGATGGCCGGCTCGCAGCGCGTGTTCGAGCTGCATGGCTCGGTCCACCGCAATATCTGCCAGACGTGCGGCGCGGTCTACAGCGCCGAATGGATTTGCTCGCGCGAGCACGAGGATGCCGCGGGCGTGCCCGTGTGTCCTGCGTGCGGCGGTCGCATCAAGCCCGATGTGGTCCTCTACGAAGAACCGCTCGATGAGCGTGTGCTTACCGGCGCCATTGCTGCCATCGCTGCAGCCGACGCCCTCGTCGTGGGCGGAACCTCGCTCGTAGTGTATCCGGCGGCGGGCCTCACGCGTTACTTTACTGGCGATACGCTGGCCATTTGCAATTTGGCGCCCACCGATCAGGATGCAAATGCCGACCTGCTGATTTCTTGCGACATCGCGGCCGCGTTTGCGTTCTAGCCCGCGCGCGCGGATACAATAGAAAGACTGATTGCAAAGCGACCCCGCCGCCAGCGCCCGAGCGCGGCGGCGTGGGCATTTTAGGAGGATGTTCATGGCGAACGACAGCAAGACATGGCGGTGCGGAAAGTACGAGCTCAGCTTTGACCGTCCGCGCATCATGGGCGTCCTCAACGTGACGCCCGATTCGTTTAGCGACGGCGGTGAGCACTTTGACCAGGATGCCGCTATCGAGTACGGCCTGGCGATGCTCGATGCCGGCGCCGACATCATCGACGTGGGCGGCGAGTCCACGCGCCCCGGCTTTACCCCGGTCAACCCCGACGAGGAAGCGCGTCGCGTGCTGCCCGTCGTGCGCGCGCTCGCCAAAGAGGGCGCCATCGTCTCGATCGATACGCGTCATGTGGCGGTTGCCAAGGCGGCTGTGCGCTGCGGTGCTTCGATTGTCAACGACGTGACGGGCTTCACCGATCCCAAGATGGTTGAGTTCGTTAAGACGAGCACCTGCGGCGTCATCGTAATGCACGCCGGCGAGGTCGCCGCACCCGCACGCACGCACGCGACGGTGCAGCTCGATACCTCGGCTGCGGCGTTTGTTGCCGAGAAGGCACGCGAAGCGGCTGCCGAGGCCGCGCGCGAGGCCGAGAAGCCGGCCCGTCGCCGTCGCGGCAAGCTGTTGGGCGAGCCCAAGGTTGAGGCCAAGCTTCCGGGCGGTGTGGTACAGCCCTCGCTGCCGATTGGCGAATCGGAGCCCGCGCCCGAGTCCGATCCAGAGACGCCGGCTGCCGAGCAGACCGCTCCTGCCCCTGCCGCCGCTGCGCCCGAGACCGTGCCCGCAGCTACCGAAGCCGCACCAGAGCCCAGCGACCACCTGGCCGCCATGATGCGTCGCAGCGCCCGCCGCGAGGAAGCCTATGTGCCCACCTCGCAGCTCCGCCGCTTTACCCTGCCCGATTCGGCGCCCATCATGCGCCGCGTCATGGGCTTTCTGTCCGACCAGGCCCGTACGCTCATCCATGCCGGCGTGTCGCGCGACCGTATCTGCATCGATCCCGGCCCGGGCTTTGGCAAGACGGCCAACGAAGACATCGTCATCCAGCGCGAGACCGCCAAGATGGCGTCGCTGGGCTATCCGCTCATGTGCGCCGTGTCGCGCAAGCGCTTTGTGGGCGCCGTCTCGGGCGTGACCGAGGCCGCCGAGCGCGATGCCGCCACGTTTGGTGTGTGCCTGGGCGCCATCCAGGCCGGCGCCAACATCGTGCGCGTACATGACGTTGCGGGCTTTGCGCAGTTCCTGAACGGTTACTGGGCCGTTGCCAAACCGCAACCGCGCCGCGCGTTTGTGGCCGTGGGTTCCAACCTGGGGCATCGCTGCGACAACATCCGTGCTGCGCGCGACATGATTGCCGAGATCCCGCTCACCTGCGTGTCCAACTGCTCGCGCATCTACGAGAGCGAGCCGGCCTACGAGACGCGCCAGGACGCATTTGCCAACGCCGTCATCGAGATCAAGACCGAGCTGGCTCCGCTGGTGCTGCTTGACGAGCTCATGAAGATCGAGGCCGAGCTGGGCCGCGACCGCTCCAAAAAGGCCAAGGCAAACGGCCCGCGCACCATCGACTTGGACCTGCTGTGGATGGACGGCGAGACCCACGGTGGCAAAAAGCTGCGCCTGCCGCATCCGCTCATTGGCGAGCGCGACTTTGTGCTGGTGCCGCTCGAGGACCTGATGCACGACCCGGCACGGTTCTTCCGCTACAACGGCGTCGAGGTCAAGGAGCCCGAGGACCGCGTGGGCCATATCGTGGGCGAATTGGGGCGTATGTAGATGATCGAGATGAATGCTGTTGCCGCTGGCACCGAGCTCGACGCGGCGCGTGACGCGGGCCGCGAGGGCGTGTCCGCGGGCTGGTGCGCGTGGAGCGTGGGTGATGCTTCGCTGACGTTTTCACTGGTTGTGCGTCCCGATGTGAACATGCACGCCTTCCACGGCCTGCCGTTTGTGGCCGCGATGGGCATGATGGATGCGCTTGTGGGCACGGCTTCGACGCCGGGGTTGGGCCTTGCCGGTAAAGTGGGTATCCAGTGGCCGAGCAATATCGTGTGCGGTGCGCCTGCGTTTGAGACGTCGCTCGCGCGTGTTGCCGTGAACGGCGGTGCCGGTGCTGCGGGCATGTTTGCCGCGGTGACGGTTGATATTGAGCGTGCGGCGCTGGGCGAGCTTGGCGTGGATATGGCAGATGAGGCGCTGATCGAGGCATTGGCCGCCGCCGTGCTGGTCCGCGTGGACACCTGGGCGGTTGCCGCCAACACGCCGCAGGGTGCCGCCGGCCCGCTGGCTCCGGTGCTGGGCGAGTACTTCGACATGGTGCCGCTGCTGGGCCGTCAGGTTGCGGCGGTGTCACCCAACGGCTTGCCGCTCGCGGTGGGCGTGTTTGCGGGCCTGGACATCTGGGGCCGCGCGACCATCAAGACCGATGCCGGCGAGCAGGAGTTTCCGCCCGAGGCCGTACGGATTCGCGGACTGTAACGCGTGGCGTTCGCGCCCAAAGATAGCGATGACAACAAGACCCTCCTCGGCTGTGCCGGGGAGGGTTTCGCTTGTTTGGGGAATGGGTTGCCGGCGCCCTATTCCTCAAAACCGAAAAATTTTCGTTTTTGAGGAATAGGACCGATGCGTTGCCTAGTTCGCCGCTCGCGCTCGACTTAAACCCCGCCTTACCCCAGCTTCTGCATGCGGCGGTAGATTTCGCAGATGCCTTTGATGGTGAGCTGCCCGTCGACCACGTCGAAGGCATCGGTCGAATCGGCGACGATGCCGGCGAGACCGCCTGTGGCGATAACGGTGGCGTCCTCGCGGCCCAGCTCGCGCTTCATGCGAGCGACCAGGCCTTCGGCCATGGAGGCGGCGCCCATCACGGCGCCGACCTTGATGCATTCCTCGGTGTCGCGGCCGATGGCGTGCTCGGGCGCCTCGAGCGGCACGCTGGCGAGCTTGGCGGCACGGGCGGCAAGTGCGTCCATGGAGATGCGGATGCCCGGCGCGATCGCTCCGCCAATGTAATAGCCGTCCTCATCGATGACGTCGATATTGGTCGCGGTGCCAAAGTCCACCACGATTGCCGGCGCGCCGTAGAAAGTCTCGGCCGCAACGGCGTTGGCGACGCGGTCGGCACCTACGGCCTGGGGGCGCGCCGCGCGCAGTTTGGTCACCGCGGCCGTCTGCGGCCCGATAACGATGGCGTCTGCCGCGATGCGGTCGGCCACAGTGTGCCACTCGCGCGAGAGCTGCGGCACCACGCCGGCGAAGGCGATCGCGTCGACCGCGTCGAGCGAGAGGTCGTGCATCTTAAAGAAGCCCATCAGGCGCACATGGATCTCGTCGGCGGTATAGGAGCGGTCGGTGGGCATGCGCCACGACTGCACCAGCTCATCTCCGTCAAACAGGCCCATGGCCGTCTGCGTGTTTCCCATATCGATAGCGAGCAGCATGTCTACTCCCGGTGTCGGCGTAAAAGGACGCGCACCATTGTATACGTGCCGTCGGCGGCGCTCGGCTGCGGTTCGTTCACGGCGATATGGGCTGAGGGGTTTTAAATATGAAGGAATTATGCTCTACGAGATTTTCCTTGCCGTTTACCGAACTCCCACGTAATATTCTTTCTTGCGCACATGAGGCGCCCAGACATTGCGGGGTGGAGCAGTCTGGTAGCTCGCCGGGCTCATAACCCGGAGGTCGTAGGTTCAAATCCTGCCCCCGCGACCAAGAACTTGCAGCTCGTCGGCCTAGCCGGCGAGCTTTTTTGTTATTCCGGGACTGTTCTCTCAGCCCAATTCCCAACATCTCAAACAAAATCTCGATCTGTAACATCTAGACCCGATTTGGGCGGCCAGGTGTTACAGATCGAGATATACCGGTGGGTTGGGTCCCGTTTGTCTAAATCTGTAACACGAGGGACGGATTTTGCCGAGTTGTTGTTACAGATTGAGATTTTGTTGTTGCTCTCCTTTATGAGTGAATCTTGACTCTTTTTATTATGTGAGGCGGACGGGCTATCGATAATCACGGGCCGGATGGATTGACTTGTCGATTGATAGACTCCAATTGGAAGGAGCTGCGACGACCCTTAACGATCCTTAACTAGAAACAGTGACGTCTTAAAAACAATAAAGGGGCCGCTATGTAGGGGCCGTCTATACGATGCCTTTGACTTACACTTCTTTATGGAGCCATGTAAGGAGGCGGCAATGCAGCAACCCATTGCGACAAACGATGTGATTCTATTTTCCACTCTCAGGGAGAATCAGTACTTCGATCGAAAGAGCGCCCGCAAGGATGACAAGGAGATTGCGAAGCATATTAGTGCATTCGCCAACTCGGCGGGAGGCAAGCTCGTTATCGGTATCGAGGATAATGGTGAGGTAACGGGCTTCAAGCGTAACGGCGCGCGCGACATTGAGAAATTCGAGCGCGCTGCGCTCACGACTTGCACGCCAACCCCTATTGTCCGCAAAGACCGAATCCCCGTGGTCAATTCTTCGGGCGAGGAGGACTTCGTTCTCGTTTTGGACATCGATGCCTCGACCAACCACTCTGTTGCTCGCGTGAGCGACGGCGAGGTTTTCTTGCGGCAGGACGACAAGAGCGTGAGGCTCAGCCGCGAACAGGTATTTGCCCTCGAGTACGATAAGGGGCAGAGAATCTTCGAGGACGAGCTTGTTGAGGATTCCTCCCTAGATGACGTGGACCATGAAGTGCTTGATCGCTACAAAGGGATTCTTGGAACCGAAGTTTCCGACGAGCAGGTCCTTAGAAGTCGTCGTTTTATGCGTGACGGAAAGCTGACCGTTGCTGGAGCCCTGCTATTCGCGCTGGATCCGTCCGCGATGATGCCACAGGCGCGAGTCCGTGTCCTGCGCTACGACGGCGTCAAAATGGAGACGGGCGAGCGTCTCAACATCACGAAAGAACGAAGCTTCTGTGGGCCGCTGCCTAAGGTGATCCAAGACGCCTACGAACTCATCTCGAGCATGCTCCGCGAATTTCAGTTCCTGGGGCCCGACGGGAAATTCCAGACCGTGCCTGAGTATCCTGAGTTCGCCTGGTTCGAGGGCTTGGTCAACGCGGTGACACATCGCGACTACTCGTTCCGCGGCGACTACATCCGGGTCTCGATGTTCGACGACCGTTTGGAAATCATCAGTCCAGGCGCGCTTCCCAATATCGTGACGCTCGACAACATGAGGACCACTCGTTACTCGCGCAACCCACGCATCGCGCGCACGCTGGTTGAATTTGGTTGGGTTCGGGAACTAAACGAGGGCGTCAAGCGCATTTATACCGAGATGCAAAACTCTCTGCTCAATGATCCGGTCTACACGGAACCTGATGGGGCAAGGGTTCAGCTAACGCTTGAGAACAATATCGTTGCCAGAACCGTAAGGAGAAGCGAGGCTCTCGAGGACAAGGTATCACCGGAGGTGATCGCCTCATTGGGGGAGTATGAGCTCGCCGCCGTCAGGTTGGCCTTTGCGAACGGAAGGGTGACAGCAAGGGAGCTTGCAGCGCACATCGGGAGAAATCGCCGCACAGCAAGCCGGGTGCTTGGTAAGTTAATTGAGGAAGACGGGCTGCTCGAATGGCACGGCTCATCCCATAACGACCCAAAACAGTTCTACACGATAAGGTAAGGTGGTCGATCTATTTCGCACCTCTGTCGCAGTAATGTCGCACCTTTATAATAAATAGAAATATTATTAAAAATGTATTAAAAGTATTAAAAAGCTAATACTTTTAATACAAAAACGATAAGGAACTATAAAAAAATATGTAAAACTATTCCCAAAAAAAGGTTGTTATGGTAGAATAAAAAAAAGAGATAATATATCCATGAAAAATATAAAAAAACTATGGATATACGAATATAGGAGTAGTATAGATGAGTAATTTTACTTTTTTAACAGAAGAACAATATTTGGGAAGCGATAAATTAGAGATATTAGAAAAGAGAGGAACAAAAGCAGCAATAACAGATTTCTCTATTCTTTTAGGTGCTTATGTTTCTGACTACAAACATATTGAAAATGATAATTCTTTGGAGGGAAGAACAGGATATTATTGGACAAAGTCAGATGACGGAGATAATGACGCGCGCGTGGTTGACGGTACTGGTTCTACTGATTACCGCCGTGTTTACAATCGCTCTGGTGGGGCTCGCCCAGCTTTACCGTTCTCATCAATCTCTAGTATCCCCACGAACGGAGAGAGTGGGAAAAGAGCAAGAGATGGTATCCTTGAAGTAGAGTATGGGTATTATCCACAAAAAGCAGTATCAAAAGATATGCAAGAAAGATTAGAAAGAGCATATAGAAGTGGTAGTATATCAAGAACAAGAAATAGTTATACAACAGACTCAAGAAAGTATGATGCCTATAACAAAAAATTTTTAGCAAAGCAACATAAAGAATATGAATATAATGGAAAAAGATATGTAAGGGTTGAAGCAAATTCATATTATGATGGTGGTGATTTTACACTTTCAAATGGCGAACAATATAGAAATGGTGATGATGTTTGGGTAGAAGTGTTGCCAGTAAAATGGCTTGTTGATGAGAAATCTCGTATGATGATAACTGAAAAATTAATATTCGCAGGAGTACAATT
>UROR01000053.1 GCA_900549535.1 uncultured Collinsella sp.
TCAAAAACGTGTATCCGAGCTCGAGCGTGGGGAGTTGGGTTCGAAGAGGCTCGACACGCTGAGCAGGTACGCAGAGAGCCTCGGCGGAAAACTGGTTGCAAGCATCGAGTTTCCCGATCGTACCGTTACGCTTGCGCGCTAAAAATCTTCAATTAACCCCCTCACTTTCACCGACTACTAGAGCCGCTCACCAAACCAACATGCGCTCTGGGCAAATAGGTTGAACGTTTCGTGCGAGAATGCCCCACAGTAAACAAACTTGCACCAGAGCGTAAGGGGCTGGCATACACATGCAGACGGTCTATCGGGTATACGAGGGAACGCGCGAGCCGCATCGGCTTGCCGTCGAGCGCACGGCCGAGGTGCTCGGCCGCGGCGGCCTGGCTTTGATCCCGACCGAGACCGTCTACGGTGTCGCCGTGGCAGTCAACGCCTTCTCGGACGCCGTGCCCCAAGATACAAGCGAATTCCCATCGTGGCCGCGCGATCCGCAGGCTGCCGTCAATGGCGCCGCAGTTCCTGCGCTCGGCACCGGCTATCGCCGTATCTTCACTCTCAAGCAACGTGAACTCACGCAAACCGTCGCTTGGCTGGTCGATGGCGTCGAAGCACTCGACCGCTATGGCGTGGATATCCCCGAAGAGGCTCGCGTACTCGCGCGACGATGCTGGCCGGGAGCCCTGACTATCGTGGTCAAGGCGGCCCCCTGCGTGCCGACCTTTATGCGCGCCGCCGACGACACGGTGGCACTTCGCGCTTCGGCCTCGCCCGTGGTGCAGGCGCTCATCCGCGCCTGCGGCAGCCCTCTTGCCTGCACCAGCGCCAACACGCATGGCGCGCCCGCGCCGGCAAGTTTTGTCACGGTGGAGGAGCGCATCCTGGAGGGGGTCGATGTTGCCGTCGACGCCGGCGAGACCCCGTGTCGCGACGCCTCGACCATCGTGTCGTTCCAGCACGGCGGGCTCCAGATCCTGCGCCAAGGCGCACTTCCCGCATCAGAGATCGAACGGGTCCTGTCCGACCCGATGCAATAGAAAGGTGTAAGCGATGTCGTTGAATCTGGGCAGCCTGGGCATGGAAGATGCCTCGTTTAACTTTGGCGGTTCCTACATCATGGCGCTCGACTGCGGCACCACCTCGGTACTCGCGACCATCGTCGACGAGTACGGCTGCATCGTCGCGCAGGCACGTCGTAGCGTCAAAACCAGCTTCCCGCGTCCCGGTTGGATAGAGCAAGACCCCATGGAGGTGCTTGCCAGCCAGATCGGCGTGATGATGGAGGTCCAGTTTAAGAGCGGCATCCATTCTGACCGCATCGCCGCCATCGGTATCTCCAACCAGCGCGAGACCACGGTGGTGTGGGACCGCATAAGCGGCCAACCCATCTATAACGCCATCGTGTGGCAATGCCGTCGCACCGCACCTCTGATCGACGAGCTGGTCGAGCGGGGCGCAGAAGAGCTGGTGCGCTCCCGCACGGGACTCACGCTCGATCCGTATTTCTCGGCTTCCAAGGTGCAGTGGATCCTCGACAACGTCGACGGTGCGCGTGAGAGCGCGGCGGCGGGCGACCTCATGTTCGGCACCATCGATACCTGGCTCATCTACAACCTCACCGGCAGTCAGGTCTTTGCCACCGACTACACCAATGCCAGCCGCACGGCGCTCTTTAATATCCATACGCTCGATTGGGACGACGACCTGCTGGCGCTCTTTGACGTTCCACGTTCCATGATGCCCGAGGTTCGTTGGAGCTCGGGCGACTACGGCCGCGTCGCGAGCGACATCATGACCAACATGCCGCCCATCATGGGCGTGGCGGGCGATCAGCAGGCGTCGCTGTTCGGCCACTGCTGCTTCCATCCCGGCCAGACCAAAAACACCTATGGCACGGGCTGCTTTATGCTCATGAACACCGGCGACGAGGTCGTCGAATCCAAGAACGGTCTGGTCTCCACGATCGGTATCGCCGCGGACGGCAAGATCAGCTATGCGCTCGAGGGTTCTATCTTTGCCGCCGGCTCAACCATGAACTGGCTGCGCAACAACATGGGCATCATCTCGAGTGTGAGCGAGTCCGCGCAACTCGCCGCTTCGATCAACGACAACGAGGGCTGCTACTTCGTCCCCGCCTTCGCTGGCCTGGGCGCTCCCTGGTGGGACCCGCGTGCCCGCGGTATCGTGTGCGGCCTGACCGGTGCCTCGAGTCGCGCGACCATTGTGCGTGCGGCCTGCGAGTCCATGGCCTACCAGAGTTATGACGTGCTGCGCGCCATGGAGCAGGACGTGGGACTTTCGATTGAGCGCCTGTCCGTCGATGGCGGCGCCTCACGCAACGAGTTCATCATGCAATTCCAGGCCGACCTGCTGGATATCCCCGTGCTGCAATGCGAGACGGTGGAGACCACGGCAATCGGTGCCGCGTACTTGGCGGGTCTTGCCGTCGGCTATTGGGAAGACCTTGAAGAGCTGGAGCAAAATGCCCAGATCGTTAGGACCTTCCTTCCCCATATGTCCGCCGAGCGTCGCGAGCAAAACCTTGCGGGCTGGCGTGATGCAGTCAAGCGCTCGCTCAGTACCGCACAGTAGGGCTGCGATGGGCTGCTCGATACAACAAACCGCTAAACTTATGCACGGCGCGCGGCAACAACATCGCCATGCGCCTTGTCAGCAAGGCCATCTTCCGGCCGCAACGAAAGGGGCAATCAACCCATGACCGTCACCTACGATACGTCCCGTGTGACCCTTGTCGATCACCCGCTCGTCCAGCATAAGCTGTCGATTCTGCGCGACAAAAACACCGGCACCAACCAGTTCCGCCAGCTCGTGCGCGAGCTTGCGCTCTTTGACGGCTACGAGGCCATGCGCGACCTGCCCATGGAAGACGTCGAGGTCGAGACCCCCATCACCACTGCCACGTTTAAGCAGCTTGCCGGCAAGAAGCTCGCTATTGTTCCTATCCTGCGTGCGGGCCTTGGCATGGTCGATGGCATCCTCGACTTGGTACCCTCCGCTCGCGTGGGCCACATCGGTATGGAGCGCGACGAGGTCACCCACGAGCCGCACGAGTATTACTGCAAGATGCCCAAGGATATCGACCAGCGCATCTGCCTGGTCGTCGACCCCATGCTTGCCACGGGCGGTTCGGCCGAGATGGCCATCAGCTACCTGCGCGAGCGCGGTGTCAAGGATATCCGCATGCTGTGCATCGTCGCCGCGCCCGAGGGTCTCAAGTCGCTGACCGAAAAGGACCCCGACGTACATATTTATACCTGCGCCATCGATGACCATCTCAACGAGGCCGCCTACATCGTTCCCGGCCTGGGCGACGCCGGCGACCGCATCTACGGTACGCTCTAGTCGTTGGGCCTTGTCGGCTACGGTCACAAATACGAAGAAATGGTGCGCGCGGGCGAGCAAAAGTCGTCCACGCGCACTTCTGTTAACGGACGTTTTGCCCTGAGGGGTTCGAAAAAACGTATTACCGTACCTGCGGCATAAAGAAGGCCTTAAGAAAACGTACAGGTGCGTATTAACCGTTTGTTTTACGGTTGTACTTTAGCGATTGGCTCGTACAATAGTCACCAATGTTTGGCTGGGACTGTGCTGTGAGGCGTTAAAAAGGAAAGCGAGGAAGCCAGTGTTTCAGATAGCCGATCTGCTCGCTATCGTTGCAGGCGTCATCGCGGGCGCAATTGCCTTCCTTCCCTTTGTTTTTACGCTCAAGCCGGTTCTTGACGATAAACAGAATGCGGACATGCTCAAGGGCATGGTGAGTCTGGCGGTCTCGGCAGTCGCCCTGCTCGTCTTTACCTTGGTTGTGTTTGCGTTGTTCGGAGAGGCATTTCGCATGTTCCTCCTGGGCGAGGCGATCGGCTTCGTGGCCTTTATGGCCGCCTGCACGGTTCGCGTTGCCAAGGCGCTGCGAGATCCTCATGAGGTCGAAAGGTAAGTCGTGGAAATTTTTGAAAAGCTGCCTGATGAGATTAATCATCTGGTCAGCGAGTTCAGCTCCACCCCTGTCGTGGGCGATCTGAGCTGCGGCATCACGCAGTACTCGTTTTGGCTGATCGTCTCCACGATCGTGCTCCTGATCGTCCTGGCCGTGTTCAAGAAGAAGCAGACCCTGGTTCCCAAGGGCTTCTTCGTCAACGGTTTCGAGTACATCATCGAGTACGTCGAGAACGATATCGGCAAGGGCGTCGTGGGTGAGAACTGGAAGAAACACTTCCCGTTCCTGTGCTCGCTTTTCCTGTTCATCCTGATCAATAACATGATCGGCCTGATCCCGGGAATGAAGCCCGGCACCGGCGCAATCGGCTCCACCGCCGCGCTCGCCATCTTCGCCTTCGTGTACTTCATCTACTACGGATGCAAGGCTCACGGCGTGATCGGCTACATCAAGAGCCTCGCCCCGCAGGGCGTGAGCTTCCCGATGAACGTGCTTGTGTGGGTCGTCGAGCTTTTCTCGACCTTCCTGCGCCTCATCACGCTCGCCGTCCGTCTGTTCTGCAACATGTTCGCAGGACACGTGGTCATGGGCTCGTTCGCCATCATGGCGAGCATGTTCATGCAGCCGCTGCTTCAGCAGGTTTCCGCGGCCCACGCCGTCGGCGCCCTGCCTTCGCTGGCCTGGCTTGCCATCCTCATCCTGATCTATGCGATCGAGCTTGTGGTCGGCGCCATCCAGGCTTACGTCTTCACGGTCCTTACCGCCGTGTATGTCTCCGAGGCAGAGGAGGTCGCGGAGGAGGAGTAATCTTCCGTTCGCGCCTTAAAGGTAAGGCAATTCGTTAAACCGCCGGTGCCCGTACCCATGGAGCCCGGCAGTTATAAAAAGGTTATCCTGCGTGAAATAAGACACGCACGACAAAGGAGGAATCGTGGGAGTTATCGGTTACGGTCTCGGTGTTATCGGCGCTGGTCTTGCTATCGGCCTGTCTGCTCTGGGTGCTACGGGTGCTATGGCCCGTCAGCCTGAGGTCCAGGGCCGCGTGTTCACCGTCTTCATCATGGGCTCCGCCTTCGGCGAGGCTCTGGCTCTGATCGGCTTCGTTGTCGCGCTGATCGTTAAATAGCACGGAGCGTCAAGTATGAATCTTTCATTCCAGAAGAGCGCGATCGCACTCTCCGCGTCCGCGGCCGCGCTGCTCATGCCGGTTTCCGCGTTCGCCGAGGACGGCGCTGCCGGTGCGGACATCCTCATCCCTAAGATGGCGGAGTTCATCCCGGCGCTTATCGCCTTCCTGATCATCTGGATCGTGCTGGCCAAGGTCGCCCTGCCGGGCATCATGAAAACCATGGAGGAGCGCGGCAAGAAGATCGAGGAGAGCCTCGACGAGGCCGAGAAGACCAAGCAGGAGGCTATCGCCAAGCGCGCTGAGTCCGACTCGATCGTCACCGACGCCCGTCGTCAGGCTGCCGACATCGTTCTCGAGGCCCGTAAGGACGCCGAGTCCGAGCGCGCCCGTATTATCGAGGCTGCTCACAAGGAGGCCGAGGAGATTATCGCCAAGGCCCACACGACCGTCGAGGACGAGCGCAAGTCCATCTACGCCGGTGCCGCGAGCTCCATCGCCGACCTGTCCGTTGCCGTCGCCACCAAGATCGTGGGCGAGGCACTCGAGGACGAGGGCGAGCAGAAGAAGCTCATCGAGCGCTACATCCAGGAAGCAGGTAGCCTGAATGCCGACTAGCCGCTATCAGGACAAGGTGCTCGAGACCTACGCGCGCTCCCTTTTGGAAGCCGCCAAGGCCGAGAACCATGTGTTCGAGGACCTCGAGATGATCGAGCGTCTGGCTAGCGCCAGCCCCGAGATCATCGCCGTGCTCGACACCATGTCCAAGCGCGACCAGCTCGACCTTCTTCCCAAGGTGGCAGCTGCCTTTAAGTATGTTGCCGAGGAAGACGAGGATGTAGTGGGCGTGACCGTCACCACGGCGATCCCGCTCGACGACGAGCTGCGTCAAACCATCACTAAGAAATGCGAGCAGGACTTCGGCCGCAAGGTATTCCTTATCGAGCAGGTCGACCCGTCTATCGTGGGCGGCCTGGTTCTCGAGGCCCGCGGCGAGCGTCGTGACATTTCCGTCAAGACGCAGCTGCGCATCGCGCAGGAGACCCTCGCAAACTCTGCTAATTCGTACGGAGGTGAAGCCTAATGTCCGAAACCCTCAATGCCCAGGATATCGCCAAGAAACTGCAGGAGCAGCTTACGAGCCTCTCCGCGACGGTCGATACGCATGAGGTTTCAACGGTCGACGAGGTAGGCGACGGCATCGCGCGCGTCTCCGGCCTCAAGAGCGCCATGGCAGGCGAGCTTCTGGAGTTCAAGAGCTCCGATACCGGTGAGACCGTCTTCGGCCTTGCCCAGAACCTTGACCGTGACGAGGTCGGCGCCGTTCTGTTTGGTGCCGTCGACTCCATCAAGGAAGGCGACGAGTGCCGCACCACTGGCCGCATTATGGATATCCCCGTGAGCCGTGCCATGCTCGGCCGCGTCGTCAATCCGCTCGGCCAGCCCATCGACGGCCTGGGCGACATCGTCGCCACGCACCGTCGCCCCATTGAGTTCAAGGCTCCCGGCGTCATCGATCGTACCCCGGTGTGCGAGCCGGTTCAGACCGGCCTGCTCGCTATCGACTCCATGGTGCCTATTGGCCGCGGTCAGCGTGAGCTCATCATCGGCGACCGTAAGACCGGTAAGACCGCCATCGCCATCGACGCTATCCTCAACCAGCGCGGCAAGGGCATGGTCTGCATCTATGTCGCCATCGGCCAGAAGGCCTCCACGGTTGCCAACATCCGCGAGACCCTCGCTCAGCACGGTGCGCTCGACTACACCATCATCGTTTCGGCCACCGCTGCCGATTCCGCCCCTATGCAGTACATCGCGCCTATGGCCGGTGCCGCTATCGGCGAGTTCTTCATGTACAACGGCGAGGACGGTAAGCCCGCCAGCGAGACCAACCCCGGCGGCCACGTGCTCGTCATCTACGACGACCTGTCCAAGCAGGCTGTGGCCTACCGTCAGATGTCGCTGACGCTGCATCGTCCGCCCGGACGCGAGGCCTATCCTGGCGACATCTTCTACCTGCACTCTCGTCTGCTCGAGCGTGCCGTCAAGATGTCCAAGAAGAACGGTTACGGCTCCATGACGGCACTGCCGATCATCGAGACCCAGGACGGCGACGTCTCGGCCTACATTCCGACCAACGTCATTTCCATTACCGATGGTCAGATCTACCTGCAGTCCGAGCTCTTCTTCCAGGGTCAGCGCCCGGCAGTCGACGTGGGCATCTCCGTGTCCCGCGTCGGTGGCGATGCGCAGACCAAGGCCATGAAGCAGGTCGCCGGCAACCTCCGTCTGGACCTCGCTTCCTATCAGGAGCTCGCTGGCTTTACCCAGTTCGGCTCCGACCTCGACGAGGCTACTCAGAAGCAGCTGACCCATGGTGCCCGCATGACCGAGCTCCTGAAGCAGCCGCGCTACAAGCCGTTCGAGGTTGGCGAGCAGATCGTTACGCTGTTCGCTGGCAACGAGGGCTTCCTGGATGACCTGGAAATCTCCGACGTGCTGCCCTTCCGTGCCGAGCTCATCGAGTACATGGACAATGGCTTTGGCTCGCTGCTCGACAAGGTTCGCGCCAAGAAGATTGACGATGACACCAAGGCTGAGCTCCTGCGCGTCATCGGCGACTTTAAGCAGCAGTTCATGGCTAAGCACCATGCCGATACGACTGGATCAGAGGAGAACTAAGCCCCATGGCCAACCTTCGCGACATTAAGAAGCGAATCTCCTCGGTTACCACGACCAAGCAGATCACGCGCACGATGGAGATGGTCTCTACGGCCAAGATCCGTCGTGCCCTCGATCGCTCCAAGCAGGCCGAGCCCTATAAGGAGGCGCTGACCGACGTCATGTTGACGGTCGCCGGCGACGCCTCCTGTTCGGGCACCGATCCCATGCTGCAGAAGCATGAGAGCGTCAAGCATGGCCTGATTGTCGTTATTGCCTCGGACCGCGGCCTTGCCGGCGGTTTCAATACGACGGTGGAGCGCACGGCCGAAAAGCTCGCCGCTTCTTGGGCGAACGACGGCATCGAGTGCGAGATCATCGCGTGCGGGCGTAAGCCGGCCACGTATTTCCGTGACCGCGCAAACGTTGTCATGCACTTTGAGGGCAACTCCTCTGAGCCCGATTTCAATCAGGCCCGCATGATCTCCTCTCATATCTGCGATGCGTATCGTGCCGGTGAGCTTGACCGTGTCGAGCTTGTCTACCACCACGCCAAGAACCGCGTGGATCAGGAGCTTCGCGTCGAGCATCTGTTGCCGCTCGACCCCGAGATGATCGCTATGGCCCACGGTCCGCGCAAGAACGAGACCGACGCCCCTAAGCGCATCTCGTCCACGTTCGAGTTCGTGCCCTCTCCCGAGCATGTTCTCGGCAAGCTTGTGCCGTCTTATATCCTGACGGTCATCTACCAGGCCCTGATCGATTCGGCGGCTGCCGAGCAGGGTGCACGCCGCAAGGCCATGCACTCCGCGACGGAAAACGCCACCGCGATCATCTCGACCCTTACCCGCACGTATAGTCGCGTGCGCCAGGCTTCGATCACGACCGAGATTAACGAGATCGTCGGCGGAGCCTCAGCATTGGAGGAACAGTAATGGCTAATAACACCGTAAAGCTTGCGGTCGAGGAAGCCACCAAGAAGACGACTGCCGGTGATGGTCGCATCGTGCGAATCATCGGCCCTGTCGTCGACGTCAAGTTTGACGGCGCGGTGCCCCCGATCTACAACGCGCTCACGGTCGAGGCCGAGACCCCGATCGGTCATCTGAGCACGATCCTCGAGGTCGAGAGCCAGCTTCCGGGCGGCGTCGTCCGCACGGTCGCCATGTCCTCGACCGACGGCCTGCAGCGCGGCCTCATCGCCACCGATACCGGTGAGCCCATGAAGATGCCCGTTGGTCCCAAGACGCTCGGCCGCATTTGGAACGTCATGGGCAAGCCCGTCGACGGCAAGCCCATGCCCGAGGTGGAGGAGTTCTACCCCATCCACCATGCAGCGCCCCGTTTCGACGAGCTCACCACCAAGACCGAGATCTTCGAGACCGGCATCAAGGCCGTCGACCTGCTCGAGCCATACATCCGCGGCGGCAAGACAGGTCTGTTCGGTGGCGCCGGCGTCGGCAAGACCGTTCTGATTCAGGAGCTCATCAACAACCTCGCCCAGGAGCACGGCGGCACCTCGGTGTTCACCGGCGTCGGCGAGCGTACCCGCGAGGGCACCGACCTGTTCCTCGAGATGAGCGAGTCTGGCGTTATCGACAAGACCTGCTTGGTCTATGGTCAGATGAACGAGCCGCCCGGAGCGCGTCTGCGCATCGGTCTGGCCGGCCTTACCACCGCTGAGTACTTCCGCGATCGTGGCCAGGACGTTCTGCTGTTCATCGATAACATTTTCCGCTTCTCCCAGGCCGGTTCCGAGGTTTCCGCACTTCTGGGCCGTATGCCGTCCGCCGTCGGTTACCAGCCCACGCTGGCTACCGAGATGGGCGACCTCCAGGAGCGCATTACCTCGACCAAGACGGGCTCCATTACCTCCGTCCAGGCTGTCTACGTCCCCGCAGACGACCTGACCGACCCGGCGCCTGCCACGACGTTTACGCACCTCGACGCCACCACGGTTCTTTCGCGTAGCATTTCGTCGCTCGGCCTGTTCCCGGCTATCGACCCGCTCGCGTCTTCCTCCGACGCTCTCGATCCCTCGATCGTCGGCGAGGAGCACTACCGTGTCGCCGTCAAGGTCCAGGAGCTCCTGCAGGAGTACTCCGACCTTCAGGACATCATCGCCATTCTGGGTATGGACGAGCTGTCCGAGGAGCAGCGCCTTACGGTCAACCGTGCCCGTAAGATTCAGCAGTTCCTCTCGCAGTCCTTCCACGTCGCCGAGAAGTTCACCGGCAACCCCGGTGTCTACGTCCGCGTCGAGGATACCGTCCGCTCTTTCGCCGAGATTGTCGACGGCAAGGCCGATGACCTGCCCGAGCAGGCTTTCCGCTATGCTTCCACGATTGAGGACGTGCGCGAGCGCGCCCGCAAGATGGGGGAGAAGTAGGTTATGCGTATCCGCATCGTGTGCCCCGTGAGCTGCGCCTATGAGGGCGACGCTGCGTTTGTGTCGATTCCGTCCACGGATGGCGAGTTTGGCGTTCTGCCTGCTCACTCCAGCGAGATCTGCACGATCGACCGCGGTTACGTTCGCGTTTCCGATAAGGCCATGGGCACTGTCGACCACACGTTTGCCGTGGCCGGCGGCTATGCCCAGGTTGCGGACGATGTCGTGACCGTTCTCGCCGAGCGCGCTTGCGATTTGGCGACCGTCGATGCCGACAAGCTTAAAGCTGATATTCAAGGTTTTGAAGAGAAGCTGGGTAATTTGTCGGAGGATGATGCACGCCGCGCCTACCTCTATAATGAAATCGCATGGTGTAAGCTCAAGCTTGCCCAATAGTCAAACGATTTAGCGTTCGACCATTTGCGAACACATCATGCCCGGGATGGCCCAGCCACCCCGGGCATGCTTTTTGAAAGGGTAGACCTTGGATATTATCCGCGTTGAGGGTGGCCACGCCATCGGAGGCTCCGTGCCCGTCTCGGGTGCCAAGAACTCCGCGCTCAAACTCATGGCGGCAACGCTTCTGGCGCCGGGCAAGACGACGCTGCAGAACGTGCCCGATATTTCCGATGTTCACGTGATGGGCAAGGTGCTCAAGGGCATGGGCGCTACGATCGATGTTCTCGACGAGCACACGCTCGAGATTGATACCTCTCAGGTCGATTCATGGGAGGCCCCCTACGAGCTCGTTGCCAAGATGCGTGCTTCCACCGCCGTCATGGGACCCCTGCTGGGCCGCTTCCATCGCGCCAAGATTGCCATGCCGGGCGGCTGCAACCTGGGTGCTCGCAAGATCGATATGCACATTCTGGGTCTCGAGGCCCTGGGCGTTGAGTTCGATACCGCCCACGGTTACATCAACGCTAATGCGCCCCACGGTCTGCGCGGTACCACCGTCACGCTCGAGTTCGCCAGTGTCGGTGCGACCGAGAACCTCATTATGGCATCCGTGCGCGCGCAGGGCACCACGGTTATCGACAATGCCGCCCGCGAGCCCGAGATCGTCGATCTCGCCAACATGCTCAACGAGATGGGCGCCAAGATTGTTGGCGCCGGTACGCCTGTCGTGACCATCGAGGGCGTGGAAGAGCTGCATCCTGTTACCCATCGCGTGGTGGGCGACCGCATCGAGGCCGGTACCTTTATCGTTGCCGGTGCGTTGATGGCCGACGATCGCGGTGTCGATGTCACGGGCTTTTGCCCCATTCACTTGGGCATGGTGCTCAAGAAGATGGAGCTCATGGGTATCGACTGCGAGCGCGTCGAGGATGGCGTCCATGTGAACCGTGTCGAGCGTATCAAGCCGGTCGACATCCAAACGCTTCCGTTTCCCGGCTTCCCGACGGACATGCAGGCGCAGATTATGGTACTCTCCGCCCTTGCCGACGGCAGTTCCGTTATTACCGAGAACATCTTCGAGAATCGCTTTATGTTTGCCTCTGAGCTGGTGCGCATGGGTGCCGACATTCGTATCGAGAGCCATCATGCCATGATTCATGGCGTCAAGGGCTTCTCGGGTGCACAGGTTACCTCGCCCGATCTGCGTGGCGGAGCGGCCCTCGTCGTAGCGGGCTTGATCGCTGACGGGACGACCGAGGTTTCGGCTATTCATCACATCAAGCGCGGCTACGAGCAGTTTGTCGAAAAGCTGCGGACGCTCGGCGCGCATGTCGAGCATGCTACCGTCCCCGATCCCGTCATCTACTAATACAGGTTGCCTATGTTTAATAAAAAGCCCCTCGCAGATACCACCACCCGAAGACCCTCAACTGGTGCGCAGGCCAAGATCTACAGTCGCGATAACGTGGCTCGCTATTCCGAGCGCGCTCGCCAACGTCGTCGTAGCCACACGATTCGTCACGTCGCGCTCATTGTCGTGCTTGGCGTGCTGCTGAGTGCCACTACCGCTGCCGGCCTGTGGTTTGCCACCATTATGGGCAAGCTCGGCGATTCTAATGTCATTACGGACAACCTGCGTCGGGTTCTGGTTGACACCGATGAGGCAAAGGATCCGTTCTACGTGCTGCTTCTTGGTAACGACGGCCGTCAGGGCGAGGATACGTATCGTGCCGACACGATTATCCTGGCACGCATCGACCCCACGCAAAAGCAGGCGACGCTCATTTCCGTTCCGCGCGACACCAAGGTCGAGTACAAGGGCGAGACCATGAAGATCAACGCCTGCCATACCGTTGGCGGCGCCGAGGCCATGGTCGAGGCGGTCAACGAGCTGTGCGGTGTTCAGATTTCCCACTATGCCGAGGTCAGCTTCGACGGTATGCAGGCGCTGATTGATTCGGTTGGCGGTATCGACATTAACGCAACCGATGATGTTGACGACCCCGAGCACCTGGATATTAAGATTACCGCTGGCCAGCAGCATATGGACGGTGCCACCGCCCTTACCTATGCCCGCTGCCGCTACACCTATGCCGACGGCGATTACACGCGCATGCGCCACCAGCGTCAGGTGCTTGGCGCCCTTGCCAACCAGATTCTCAATAACTTCGATGCCACGAAGATCTTTGGCCTGGTTAATTCGCTGTCCGATATGCTCGTAACCGATATGAGCGTTCAGGATATCGTGGCTACGGTCAACGCCATGCGCGGTATGGATGTCGACGGTATCTACTCGGCCAACCTGCCCTCGTACGCCGACGACAGCACCATGATCGACGGTGTGAGCTACGTCTTTGTCTACGAGGACGAGCTCAAGGAAATGATGGAGCGCGTCGATGCCGGCAAGGATCCCAAGGGTCCCAACACCATGGGTCTTTCCGACGGTTCCAGCTCTACGATCGGCGACCTGAACAACAACACGTCTGACGACTACGCAAACGGTACCGCAACCTCATCGGTCAGCTCTGACGATTCCGATGACTCAGGCGATTCGAGCGATTCGGACTACTACGAAGAGCCCACCGGCGACGGCAACGGCTACGAAGCTAACTACTAGAGTTACGCGGTTTTACCAAACCGCATAACCGCTTGACGCTGCGCGGGCCGCATTTGGACAATCTGACGTTCAACTTCAAGGGCGCGACCAGAAGGTCAGCGCCCTTTCGTT
>UROR01000054.1 GCA_900549535.1 uncultured Collinsella sp.
GTGTCGATGATGAACACGAGGGTGTTGTCCTTTTCCGACAGCTCGAACTGTTTCTCGTTCGATAGATAGCGCTCGCGGATCACGGTCGGAAAGGAGAAGAAATTGGTCAAAAACCCGGTCAGCTGCATCACGATCAGCGTCAGCGAGGCAAAGATCAGTGCATTGCGCATGGTGCGCGTTCCTTTTTCGCCGCGGCGCATAAGCAGGGCGCATGCCGTCACTACGGCCGCCAGAAGCAGCACCCAGATCGCCAGATCGCCGATGATCGTTGTTGGGTCGTATTCGACCTCCTCGCCGGTGAGCGAGCTCATCTTGCCGTTGAGCAGCATCGCCTGCACATAGGCGTCTTGCGTCAGGCCCAGATGGTTGGCCTCGTTGCTTGCCGGGATATCCTTCTCGTGCTTACCACTCGTCTTGCACGGCGTCATAAACACGAGCTTTGCCTGAGGTGAGCGCGCCGTGATGGTTCGGATCAGATAGTCGACCGCACCATAGAACTCATGCGCATCGGTGCTGCCCAACTCGCCAAGCGGCACGTTGCGGCTAAAGTCGTTAACGCCGCCAAAGACAACATAGACATCGGCCGCATCGTCGATGCCGTCCAAGCGCTCGACAAATGAATCGGTACGGTCGGCCTTGATGGCGATACGCGAACCCTTGATGCCAAAGTTCTCGACGACTGCACCTCCCAGCAACGCGCCCAGATGCGAAGTCCAAGAGATGTCGTTGCCGCCTGCGCCGCATCCGTTATCCCCCCATGTGGTCGAATCGCCAAAGCAGCAAATGGTCGATTCACTCAAACTCTTCGTTTCCATAATCTTCTCCTCATCCGCCCATCGGCGGTCATACAGGAACGTACCGTTTATTCGCAGCATGCCGAGGGGCTATGCACGGGCGCATTCCGCAACGTGCGAATCGAGCCATTCGATATCCTCGGCAAGATGTGTCACGCCCAGATGGTGTTCACCCGGACATACCTCGTGCCGCAGGCCATCTCTGCGACCCAGCAACTTGTAGGCATCGCGCACGATCTCGAGCTGCTCGTCAACATTTTTCAGCCCGCGCGAACCGTTCAGATGATCCTCTTCGCAGCTTTGCACCAGCAGCGGATGCGGCGCGATGAGCGAGGCAATATCGCCCATGTCGAGTAAGCGCCAAAGTCCGGGTGTGTAGTTGCAGCTGCAATTGCCATTGAGATGCAGCAGCGAATCGTCGACACCGTACAGATAGCCCGAGACAAACGCCTTGCGCACACGCGGGTCGAGTGCGGCCAGGTACAACGTCATGTAGCCGCCACCCGAAAAACCAAAGCAACCCAGGTCATCCATGGCAATGTCGCCGCGCGCCTCCAAGTAATCGATCAAGCGCATGTTGTCCCAGACGTTGAGGCCCGCGACCGTAAGACCCAGTGGCTCGGCCATACGTGCTTGATTCAGACACGTACCGCGCAGGTAGCTGTTCTCGTCATCGCCCTGACCCTTCCAGTCACGACGGTATCCCCAACCGCGCGCATCAGGGCAGACGGTCACGTAACCCATGCGTGCCAAACGCAGACCGTAGTCGTAATTGAACTTACGCACGGCATCATCGACAGCCGGCACGCCCGCAACACCGGCTACGCTTGCAGCACCCGCTCCCTGATGGCCATGCGGGCAGATATAGCAGCGTTTGAGTCCCCGCTCATCAAGCTTAGGACGAGACGGTTCCAACAGGTAGAACGGCATCCAAACATCGCGCTCGACCTGCAACATCGCATGGGTGCGCACGATGCCGCCGGCAACCCGCACGCGGCTGAGCTCACGAATCTCAATCGGGACGCGGTCCATAAGCGAAAGGCCCAAAACATCGTACAGACGAGTCCTGGTCGCAATCTTCCATGCCTCAAAATCCGCAGGAGTCTTGCCCGTAAAAGCAGCCGAACGCCCCTCGCGCTTCAGCCGGGCACGCAGCGCAGGTTCGTCTTCGCAGTACGTCTCGATGTGCACGGTGCGGCCGTTGGCAGACAGTTCAGCCGTCTCAACCGCATCACCGTCGCCGCCCTCGGGATCCCAGCCATCCCCACCGGCAAGCACCTGCTCGCGAGCGTACCCGGCGGCAGCCATCACATCGAGTTCATTCGCCCACGGCACCCAGCCGGTAGTATCACCCGCCGGCCCATGCAGAATCGCGCCAGCATACTGCACGCAGTTGTGTGCCGCCGGCTTATTCCAATCCCACCAGCCTTCGCGCTTGATATGTCGCCCCAGCCAGCAATCGATCAGCACAGTTTGCGCCCATTCGCGCCAAGGACGACCCAGGTAGACCGAATCCGGCGCCACGCCATCCGGAGCTGTAAACGAACAGCCGTGGAACACAAAGCCGTGCGGCTCGCCTTCGGGCGTCGACGCCGCCGTCACGTAGCCGTTCACGTCCATATCGCGGTTGAGCGAGCGAATCTCGCACCCCTCAAAGTAGGCACGCGCGCCGCCAAAGATAAAGTCGACATCGCCCTCGATCCGGCAACGTCGAAAATACTGGCGCCCCACCCGGCGCGGCGCATACTGTTTGGGTCCTATAAACCCGCCCGGTTTGGCCTCATGCGGCGGCAGCGGACCCAAAAACAGCGTGTCTTGGTGTCCCTTAATGCAGCAGGCATCGACAACCAGACGGTCGCCATCAGCATACAGGGCAATCGCTTGACCGACCTCGCGCCCATCGCCCGCATCGTTGACGATCGTAAGGTTCTCGAGCCGCACGTCATCGGCATCGACCAAAACGGTATAGGTCCTAAAGGTGCCGAGCGTGCCGTCGACGCCCGAGCCGTCCCCCGAGGGCATCTTGGCACCCAGGCTGCCCACGATACGCACGCTGTCAGCCGTCTCGCCCACCAGCGTCACATACGGTCGATGAATCTCGACCCGCTCGCGATACTCGCCCGGATCGACGCGAATCATCACCGGTTGCTCGGCATCCGGATAGAGCTGATCGGCTGCCGCCAAGGCATCGGAAATCGTTGAATACGCTCCTGCCGCAGCCCTCGAAACGCGCAGCTTATAGATACTTTCGCTCATCGTCCATCACGCTCCCAGGCAGCGAACTGCTCGGGCCAGCCCTGAACCTGTGGCTGAATATGCTCGGCGCAGCCCTTAAATGCCGTTTGGGCCGTGGCGAGCGATGCCCCATGCTTTCCATGCGGAAAGACATGTAGGCTAAAGCCAATCCCGTGGTCGGCAAGAGCCTGCGCAAGAAGGAGGCTATTTTGAACTGGTACCGATGCATCCTCGGCGGTATGCCACAAGAACGTACGGGGGAAGCCCTCGCCCACCATATTCTCGATCGACAACTTTTGAGCCAAAGCGCCATCGGCACCCGTTAGGTGTTCAAACGAACCACGATGAGCATAGGCCCCCGAGCTTACGACCGGATAGCCCAAGCAAAGTGTGTCAGGCCGAATCGACTCAGGCGATGCCGCAATCGACTCTGCAAGCCAGGGTTGGTCCCAAAGCGCCCCGAGCAAGCCAACCAGATGCCCACCGGCCGAAAAACCCATGACCGTAATCCGATCAGGATCGACACAGTACTCTGCCGCATGGCCTCGGACGGTATCGACCGCCCGCGCGAGTTCTTGCAATGCCAGCGGATAGACAGCCGGAGCAACCGAGTAGTTCAGCACAAACGCTTGGTAGCCCATCGCCAACAAACGGAGCGCTACCGGCTCGCCTTCGCGCGGCGAAACGTGATCGTAGCCGCCTCCTGGCACGACCACAACTGCAGGCAGCGGTTTTAAAGCATAAGCATCTTCGGTCGGGGCAAAAACATAAGACGCAATCGTGGCAGACGAGCCATCGACCCCGACAGGAATCGTTTTATTGAGCATGTATTCCCTTTCACCATGATGCGTAGCGCAGCGCACACGGCCGTATCGCATAAGGGCTGCATTGCCGATCTATCCGACAATGCAGCCCTGGTCATCAACCCGGGTTAGGAACGGACGGCTTTGTCGACGTTCTGGAGCTGCAGTTCCTCGCCGTCCTGGCCCTCGATCACCACATTTTGCAGGTCGAGTACCTTGACGTTTTGCGCGATGATGCCCTGGCGCACCATGGGCTCAACGCCGCAGGCCATGGCCGGGACAAAGGGCTCGGCATCCGGCGCGAAGGTCACGTGGACATCCTGGAACGTCAGGCGCGTCACTTTGCTCTCGGGCAGGCCCGTGATGTAAGCAGCGGCCGCGTGGCAGTTAGTAGCCTCGATATCACAAAACGTCGTGGCACCAAAGCCGGGTGTGCGGTCGTCGACGGGCAGCGCCTCGCGAGACTGCACGTAATCGGTCTTGCCGTCCTTGTCGCAGAAGTAGAACGAGTTGACCACGAAGGGCGTGAGCACCTCGTCCATGCGAATGTGCTCAAAGGTAATGCCCTCGTTGACGGCGTCCTTGCCGCGCCCGCGGCGGGTCTTGACGCGCAGGCCGCGGTCGGTGCTTTCAAAGAGGCACTTGCTCACGGTAAGGTCCTTGATGCCGCCGGCAGCCTCGGATCCCAGCACCACGGCACCATGGCCGTCGTGCATGTAGCAGTGAGAAATCAGCACGTCGTGCGTGGCGGGACGAAGCTCGGGCTCAATGCCCAGCTTGCCGCTCTTGATGGCGATGCAGTCGTCGCCCACCGAGAACTGACAACCAAGGATGCGAACAAAACCGCAGCTCTCGGGATCGAAGCCATCGGTGTTGTGGGAGTTCTTGGGGCCCTCGATGGACAGGCAGAGCGCATCGATGTGCTCGCACAGGATGGGGTGGATGTTCCACGCCGGGCTGTTGCGGACGGTGAAGCCGGCCAAGCTCACGTTCTCACACTCGGATAGGAAGATCATGCGCGGGCGGGCGACCTCGCGGCCCTCCTCAGGACGGAAGATGTTCTTAAAGTCCTTGTTCCACCAGTTGTCCTCGGCAAAATCAGTCTGACCGTCGATCGCGCCGCGACCATAGATGCACACGTCGTGCACGCTCAGACCCGTAAAGGTAGAGCAGTAGGTCGAGAAGCTCTCGCCCTCCCAGCGGCCCAGGGGCAGCATATCGGTGCCAGCATACCCAGCACCCTCGTCGCCCGTGACCGTACCGGGGATGTAGGCAAGCGCCGCACGATCGTGGCGAGCCAGCAGCACCGCTCCCTCGGCGAGCTCGATGTTGATATTGCTCTTAAGGAAGAGGGACTTGATACGATAGCTGCCGGCGGGAATCAGCACGCGCCCGTCCTTGGGACAGGCCATGATGGCAGCCTGGATGTTGGTGGTGTCATCATGCTCGGCATCGCCCTTGGCGCCACAGTCGCGAACGTTGATGGTAAAAGGCTCAGCCGGCGTGGTGACACCTACGCTCAGCTCACGCTCGCCACAAACAAAACGAACCAGGTTGCGCTTGCCGGGGGTCAGGCCGTCGACATAGGTCTCGACCGTATTCGTGGTACCGGCGGGCTCGTCGTTGACAAAGATCTCCCACGTATCGGCACAGGTAAAGTAGCCGCCGTCGTCAAGCTCGATCACGGCCGCGCGGGCGTTGCGCCAGATAACGTTCGTCTCCATGGATTTCTCCCTCAAAAAGATGCTCTAAAGGCAAATTGTACGCTGTTGAAAAAGGGCCGCACCCGCCGGTGGATCTCCGGTGGCACGGCCCTGTGGTTTGGACGATGCGCCTGCCCTACTCGGCGGGAATTACGCTACCGTCCTGGAAGCCAACGTTGTTGTGAGCGAAGCAGTCCTCGTACTTGAAGCCGGAGAGCTCCTCGCAAAGAGCCTTGACCTCGGGCTGGACGTCGGCCATCTTGCCGCCCTCCTTGACGCGCTTGATCTCGTCGCAGAGGATGTCGCACTGCTCCTTGTCGATCTTGATGCCGCGGGCAAGGACAGCCGCGAGTAGGAAGAAGCCGGCGCAGCCGATGAGCATGTAGCCGCAGATGTACAGAGGCACGGTGGCGGGCTGGGTTACGGCGTCGCTGTTGCCGGCGGTCTGAATGAAGCCGGAGGCAGCAAGGACAATAGCCCATGCGTTGACGGCGATAGCCTGGGCGATCTGCTGGCAGAGCTGCTGAGCGGAGCTGTAGATGCCCTCGCGACGACGCAGGGTGATGAGTTCATCGACATCGGGGATGTAGTTGAGCAGAACATCGGGCAGGTACTGGAAACCAACGTAGAAGAACTTCCAGATGGCGAAGATGATGGGGTAGGCAATCATGGCGATGGCGACCGTGGAGGTGCCGTTAATCTGACCAAAGGCGAAGTAGTTGTAGGCGATGATGCACGCAGCGCAACCGACGTTGGCCAGGTACCAAGACTTGTGGAAGCCCTTCTTGGCCATGAGGGCAACCCAGATGGCGGTGCAGACGATAGCGACGACCTTGCCGGGCATCTCCATCACGGACTCATAGGACTTAGGAATCTGCAGGCAGTAGACGATGAAGAAGGACAGGCAGGCAGACCAGCAGGCAGCAGCGAGCTTCGTGGAGACCTGTGCATACAGGACCTTGCGGAAGGACTTGTTGCGGAAGGTGGAGACAACGTCGATGAAGAACTTCTTGATACCCTCGCCGACGCTCTCGATCTTCTCCTGAGCCACCTCCTCGGGGGTGTGCTCCCACGTGGACAGGTACACGCACAGCAGCGAGATTGCCATGACCGAAGCGTTGACTGTAGCGATGATGAAGTAGCTGAACGGGTTGGTCTCGCCGAAGGTGCCAAAGCCAAAGCCGACGAGTGCTGCCATCAGGAAGCCGGCGGCGTTACCAAAGAGGTGCTTGTAGCCGGTGAGGTACGTACGCTCCTTGAAGTCGTCGGTCATCTCGATGGTAAGCGGCGACAGGTTGGCGGTGCAGAACGTATACGCGACGTTGTAGATCAGGTACAGCACAAAGTAGTACGGGAAACCAAACGGCGTAGCCACAAAGATGAGCGGCTCGGCAACCATCATCGGGATTGCCAGCAAGATCCAGAAACGGCGGCGGCCAAAGATACGGCCGATCTTGGTAGCGTAGAAGTTATCGGCCACAAAGCCCATGAGCGGGCACAGAATGGCGTTGAGATAGATGGCGAACGAGCTGATCAGCGCAGCCTCGCCTGCGGACAGACCGCACTCCGTGGACAGGAACAGCACCATGTAGCTGTGCGTAAAGGTCAGGGCACCAGAGTTGAGCATGCCGCCCATACCAAAGCCCAAGCGCGTCCAGAATGTGATCTTGCGCTTTTTACCGATCTTGTTAGTCATCGAGCTCCCTCTCTTTTCTCGATTGTCTTGGAACAAGACATTGGAGTCCATACCGACGTCTGTCTGCATGCCGTTCAGGGTGAACGTTTAGCTAGATTATGCGCGATTGCTTATAATAGGTGAACGTTCACTTGTATATTATCCTTGAACGGTCGTTTTTTGCCGTTGAACGGACCTGAAAATGAAAAAATCCCTGCATTTTTGATTATTAAGTCGATTCAGCACCACGCAACCACTAGGTGAACGTTCATTGTTCTCTGGAGATGGGGGAGGTGCCGGGCGCCCTTCCCCAAAAAAGCCGTGCACGACAACGCAACGAGAAACGAAAAAACGACCCCGCCGAGAATGTCCTCAGCGGGGTCGTCCGGTCTTTGCAACAGCTTGCCCGATCACGCGCTCAACGTGTCATCGCTACAGGCAGACGCCGTCCTTCCAGATGCTGATCTCGTGACAGCCGCGACGCTCGGCGCTGGTAAGCTTGCCGCTCGCCGTGTCCAGCACCAGCTGATACAGATCGCCGGCAGCCTCATCGAGCGTACGCTCGCCCGTAGCCACCACACCGGCGTTAAAGTCCATCCAGTTGGCCTTGTGGTCGCACAGGCGCTGGTTGGTGAACACCTTGAGCGTAGGCGCCGGCGCACCAAACGGCGTGCCGCGGCCGGTCGAGAACAGGATCACGTGGCAGCCGGCAGCCGTCAGGGCCGTGGTGGATACCATGTCGTTGCCCGGACCGCACAACATGTTCAGACCATGCTTGGTAGCCTGACCGGCGTACGGCAGCACGTCGACGATGGGGGCAGATCCGCCCTTTTGCACGCAGCCGCAGCTCTTGTCCTCGAGCGTGGTAATACCGCCGTCCTTGTTGCCGGGGCTCGGGTTCTCATAGACGACCTCGCCGTGGCTGATAAAGTAGTCCTTAAAGCCGTTGAGCATGTCGGAGGCGGCGTTAAAGACGTCTTGGCTCTCGCAACGATCGAGCAGAATGCTCTCCGCGCCAAACATCTCGGGCACCTCGGTGAGCACCGAAGTGCCACCGCGGGCTACGACCATATCGCTCACGCGACCGATCGTGGGGTTGGCGGTAATGCCCGAAAGACCGTCAGAGCCACCGCACTTAAGGCCAATGACCAGTTCGGAGGCGGGAATGGGCTCACGCTTGGCCCGCTTGGCCAGGTCGGCCAGCTCGGACAGGATCTTGTGGCCCTCGACCTGCTCGTCGGCTACATCCTGGCAGGTGAGGAAGCGAACGCGCTCGTGATTGAAGTCACCGAGCTCGTCGAGTACCTGCTGGTGCGTGCAGTTTTCGCAACCGAGCGATAGGAACAGCACACCCGCTGCGTTTGCGTGACGCGAAAGCGCCACCAGCAGACGGCGTGTCTGGGCGTGGTCGGCACCGGTCTGGGAGCAGCCAAAGGGATGCGGGAAGTAGTAAACGCCCTCCAGCGAACCCTCGACCAGATCCTGAGCCTGCTCGCACATGGCGCGCGCGACCTCGTTAACGCAGCCGACCGTGGGGATGATCCACAGCTCGTTGCGCGTGGCGGCGCGACCGTCGGCGCGACGGAAGCCCATAAAGGTCTCGGGCTCAACCGGCTCAACAACCGGATGCGTCGGGTTGTAAGCGTACTCGACCTCGCCCGAAAGGTTGGTCTTGACGTTATGCGTATGAAGCCACTGACCGGGCTGGATGTCGCCCGTCACGTGGCCGATAGGAAGACCGTACTTGACGACGTCCTCCCCCGCCGCAATGGCACGCACGGCCATCTTGTGGCCCTGCGGAATATCCTCCGCGGCAACGACCTCGCCCACCCCGGGAACCGCGACGGCGGCGCCCTTGGCAAGCGGCGACAGCGCGACGATCACGTTATCGGCCGGATTGATCTGGATAGTGTTCATTACAAATGGTCCTAACCCTACAGGTTGAGCAGAAGTCGAGGCGCGGGCAAGCCGTCTGGCGCCCGCACCGGGAATTTACGCCTGAGCGTTGGCGAAGGCCTGCTTGGCGCCCTCGACACGCACGACGGTGAGCGCGTTGACGACAAACTCCTCGAGACCGGTGATCTGCGTAAGGTCCTCGCCCCACATCTGCTCATTGGTGAGCACGTCGTGCACCAGCTCGGCATCGTCTGCACCGGCGTGGGCGGCGTAGAAATCGAGCACGAAGGCATCGTCCTGAGCGGTGTACTCGGTGCCGTCGGCGCGGCGCAGGTGCAGGCCATCGCCCTCGCGAGCAACGAGCTCCTGAGTATAGAAGGCAATGAGCGTAGCGAGGCTCGTCGCCAGGCACTTGGGCAGGTTTCCGGTCTCGGCAACATAGTCCTTGAGCGTGGGCAGGTCGCGAGCACGCCATTTGGCCGTGGAGTTGAGGCAAATGGAGAGCAGCGCGTGGTCGATAAACGGGTTGTCGAAGCGGTTCTCGACGGCGGCAGCAAAGGCCTTGCAGTCCTCGACGTCCAGGTCGGCGGCAAGCGTCGGGATGACCTCGTCGTAGAGCATGGTGTTCATGAAGCCGCGAACGGTCTCGTCATGCATGCAATCGCGCACGATGTCAAAGCCGGCAACCCAGGAGCCCGGAACAAAGGCAGTGTGGGCGCCGTTGAGGATGCGGACCTTGCGCTTCTTGTACGGGGTGACATCGGGGGTCACAAAGACGCCCGGCAGGCCGGCCTTCACGAAGGGCAGCTTCTCGGCAAGCGACTCATCGCCCTGGATGCCCCACATCTGAAAGGGCTCGCGCACGGCCAGGAAGGGATCCTCGTAGCCCAGGCGCTCGGCCACGGCAGCGGCCTCCTTGGGGTCGCGGATGCGGCCGGGGACGATAGTGTCGACGAGCGTGGTGCAGACGGTGCAGTCGTTGGCCATCCACTGCGCAAACTCGTCCTCCCAGCCCCAGTCGCTCACGTACTGGTTCATGATGCGCAGCAGCTCCTCGCCATTGTGATCGATGAGCTCACAGGCGAGCACGATGACGCCCGGCTTGCCGGCGGCCCAGCGGGTGTGGAGCACCTGGGCAAGCTTGGCGGGGAAGCTCGCGGGCGGCATGTCGTCGGCCTTGCAGGACGGATCGTAGGCGATACCGGCCTCGGTGGTGTTGGAGACGATAATCTCCAAATCGTCGGAGACGGCGACCTCCATCATGGCGCGGTAGTCGTCCTCGCGATACGGATTGAGGCAGCGGCTGCAGGCGCTGATCACACGGGACTCGTCGACCGTGTTGCCGCTCTCCTTGCCGCGCACCAGCACGGTGTACAGGTCATCCTGAGCGTTAATGCCGTCGGCAAAGCCAAAGGCGCCGCTGATGGGCTGCACCATGACAACCTTGCCGTTCCAGCCGGTTGCCTCGTTGCCCATGTCAAAGAAGCGGTCGACAAAGGCGCGCAGGAAATTACCCTCGCCAAACTGCAGAACCTTCTCGGGCGCGTCCTTGGGCAGCAGGTAGCCCTTGTAGCCGATCTTCTCGAGCGTCTCGTAGCTGATGTTCTCCATCGATGTCTCTCCTTAAATTGCTGTTAGCGTGCAGGCAAAACGGGGGCGCCGCGTGTGGCAACGGCGCTCCCGAGTTCGGTGTGATTCGATGCGGGTTTAGGCCTCGACGGTATCCAGGTCAAAGCCAAAGTAGCGGACCGCGTTGTTGTAGCTGATGTCGCGCACGATGGCTCCCAGCAGCTCCATGTCGGCGGGGTACTTGCCCTGCTCGACCCACTCGCCGATCACGCCGCACAGCACGCGACGGAAGTACTCGTGACGCGGGTAGGACAGGAAGGAGCGGGAATCGGTAAGCATGCCCACAAAGTTGCCCAGCACGCCCTCGTTAGCCAGAGCCGTAAGCTGCTCGCGCATACCGATCTCGTTGTCGTTGAACCACCAGGCAGAGCCGTTCTGGATCTTGCCGGCGGTCGGAGCCTCCTGGAAGCAGCCCATCACGGTATCGATCATGGTGTTGTCGATGGGGTTCAGGCTGTACAGGATGGTCTTGGGCAGACCGCAGGTCTCCTGAATGGAGTTGAGGAAATCAGCGAGCTGGTCGGACGGCGTGTAATTGGAGATGCAGTCGTAGCCGGTATCGGGACCGAGCTTGGCAAACATGGCACGGTTGTTGTCGCGCTTGCAACCAAAGTGCAGCTGCATGGCCCAGCCAAGGCGCACATACTCGCCGGCGACAAACTGCATGAAGGCCGTCTTGTACTTGAGGACCTCGTCCTCGGTAAGCGGCTCGGCGGCAAGGCCCTTGGCAAAGATAGCCTCAATTTCCTCGGCGGTAGCCGGGGCGTACATAACGTAGTCGAGCGCGTGGTCGGAAGCGCGGCAGCCCAGCTCGTGAGCAACGTCGTAGCGCTTGGAGATAGCGGCCTTCATGCCCTCGAAGTCGCTGATCTCAACGCCAGCAACCTCGGAGAGATGCTTGCAGTAGTCGGCGAACTCCTGGCCACGCTCGATGCGCAGGGCGGCATCGGGGCGCATGGCGGGAACGACCTGGACGTCAAAACTGTCGTCGGCGGCAATCTTCTTGTGCCACTCAAAGCTGTCGGCGGGGTCGTCGGTAGTGCAGATCATGCGGACGTTGGACTGCTTGATCAGGTTGCGGCAGGTAAAGCTAGCCTCAGCGAGCTTGGCGTTGGCAAGGTCCCAGACCTCCTGGGCAGTCTTGCCGTTGAGGACGCCCTCGTAGCCAAAGTAGCGCTTAAGCTCCAGGTGGCTCCACTCAAAGACGGGGTTGCCAACGCAGCGACCCAGGGTCTCGGCCCACTTTTGGAACTTCTCGCGAGCAGGGGCGTCGCCAGTGATAAAACGCTCGTCGACGCCGTTGGCACGCATCAGGCGCCACTTGTAGTGGTCGCCGCCCAGCCAAACCTCGGTGATGTTCTCGAAACGCTTGTCCTCCCAAATCTCCTTAGGAGAAATGTGGCAGTGATAGTCGACGATGGGCATGCCCTCGGCAAAGTTGTGGAACAGCTCCTCGCCGGTCTTGGTGCTCAGCAGGAAATCCTGATCGTCCATAAAGTTTTTCATCAAACAGCCCCTTTGCTGGCAAGGCGGGCGCACGGCGCGCTCGTTATCCTTTAGGTGAACGTTCACTATACTAATCCATTGCACCTCAAAAGGTGAACGTTCACCTAACCACCACGGGGTGAACGGTAGATTTTGCCCGTTCAACGGTTGCTGGAGATGTGACTTGCATGTATTGCGGACTGGTTGGCGTCCCCGAACACCGAACTTGAGCGCTTTTGCTCAGGTGGGTCATGTCCCGACGTACATTTTTGGGAGTATTCAGCATTGGAGCGCGCCGTGCGCCATCCTCAGCGTCCTATTTGGAACGCAGATAGCGCCCGATCGGCATAAAAAGTGCCCCC
>UROR01000055.1 GCA_900549535.1 uncultured Collinsella sp.
CTGGACGCCAGCGCGTTTATCCGTCAGGTCTACTGCGCCGTGGAGGCCCGCTGCCCCGACGTGTTGATGATGGCCGAGGGGTCCGCCGCGTGGCCGCTCGTGACCTATCCGCCGCAGGACGGCGGCCTGGGCTTCCACTACAAGTGGGACATGGGCTGGATGAACGACACCCTTCACTACATGCAGACCGATTTTCCGTGGCGCCCCGGCAACCACGGGCTGCTCACGTTCTCCATCATGTACGCCTTTACCGAGAACTTCATCTGCCCGCTGAGCCACGACGAGGTCGTGCACGGCAAGTGTTCGTTGATCGGCCGCATGCCGGGCGACTGGTGGCGCCAGTTTGCCGGTCTGCGCACGCTGGCCTTCTACCAAATGACGCACCCCGGAGCCAAGCTCAACTTTATGGGCAACGAGATCGGCCAGTTTATTGAGTGGCGCTACTACGAGTCCATTCAGTGGTTCCTGACCGAGGAGTACGAGACCCACCGTCATCATCAGGCGTTTATTAAGGCGCTCAACCACCTGTACACCGACGAGCCTGCCCTGTACGAGCGCGGCTACACCGACGACGGCTTTACCTGGATCGATGCGGACAACTCCAAGCAGTCCATCGTGAGCTTTGTGCGTCAGGGCGAGGACATCGACGACGACCTGGTGATCCTGATCAACTTTGACCCGGCGAGCTACGAGAGCTTCCGCGTGGGCGTGCCGCGCGAGGGTGACTGGGAGGTCATCTTTGATTCCGACCGTCCTGAGTTTGGCGGCAGCGGCTATGCCGGCGAGGAGCCCTACACCTGCTCGAGCGAGCCCTATCCCTGGAACGGGCAGATGGACTCCATCGAGATTAAGGTGCCCGGCCTTGCAGGCGTGGTGCTTAAGCGCCGCGGTCCCAGCAGCTATAAGCCGCCTGTAGTCGAGGAGCCCAAGGCTGCGCCCAAAAAGCGTACGTCTTCGGTAAAGCCCAAGACCGCGGCTGCTAAGAAGGCTCCGGCCAAGGCGAAGGCTGCCAAGCCCGCAGCCAAGGCTTCGGCCAAGTCCACCACGGCCAAAAAGGCAGCCACCAAAAAGGCTGCTCCCAAGGCCAAGGCAGCTGCTGTTAAGGCTCCTGCCAAGAAAGCGTAACAAAGGCGTTACCACTGTAATTACCCGCCCCGCGGGGGCGTAGGATACATGTCATAACCGTTCCGGGAGAAACATCCCCGGGGGAAAGGAACGTATGAATAAGATCTTCGACAACAAGCAGGAGTTTACCGAGCTCTATCGCGATGCCGTCATGAGCATCAGCGGCAAGAGCGTCGAGGCCGCCAGCGACCTTGACCGCTTTAATGCCCTGGCCAAGCTCGTGGCCGAGAAGGCACGCACCGTTGCCACCAAGAGCGATGCCCGCGCCACCGCCGAGGGCAAGAAGCGCGTGTACTACTTCTCGATCGAGTTTTTGATCGGCCGCCTGCTCGACAACTACCTGCTCAACTTTGGCGTGCGCGACATGGTCGCCGAGGCACTCGACGACATGGGCTTTGACCTGTCCGTCATCGAGAACCAGGAGCCCGATCCGGCGCTGGGCAACGGTGGCCTGGGCCGTCTGGCCGCATGCTTCTTGGATTCCATGGCAGCCGAGGGCATTGCCGGCTACGGCAACGGCATGCGCTACCGCTACGGCCTGTTTAAGCAGGAGATCGTCAACGGCAGCCAGGTCGAGGCCACCGACGAGTGGCTCACCCACGGCTATCCCTGGGAGGTCCGTCGTCAGGACAAGGCCGTGACCATTAAGTTTGGTGGCCGCGTCGAGGGCTTTGAGGAGAACGGCCGCACGTTCTACCGCACGGTGGACACGCAGGACATTCTGGCCGTTCCCTATGACATCCCTGTTGTGGGCTATGCCGGCGAGACCGTCAACAAGCTGCGCGTCTGGGCCGCCGAGCCGGTCGAAGAGCACTTCGATCTGGAGGCCTTCAACCGCGGCGACTATGCCCTGGCCGATGCCGAGCGCGCCGAGGCCGAGGCCATCAGCGCCATCCTCTACCCCAACGACGCCGGCGAGCACGGCCGTCTGCTGCGCCTGAAGCAGGAGTACCTGTTTGTATCGGCCGGCATCTACAGCCTGCTCGACACCTTTGAGAAGGAGCACGGCGAGAACTGGGAGCTGCTGCCGCAGTTTGTTGCCATCCATACCAACGACACCCACCCCGCCATGTGCGGCCCCGAACTCATGCGTATCCTCATCGACGAGAAGAAGCTCGAGTGGGACGACGCCTGGAACATCGTGACGCAGGTCGTGAGCTACACCAACCACACCATTCTGCCCGAGGCTCTGGAGAAGTGGCCCATCGGCACGTTCTCCAAGCTCCTACCCCGTGTGTACCAGATCATCGACGAGATCAGCCGTCGTTGGCACGAGTCGTTCGACACCACGCAGGAAGGCTGGCAGGAGCGTCTGCGCCAGACCGCCATTCTGTGGGACGGCGAGATTCGCATGGCCAACCTGTCCGTGATCTGCAGCCACAGCGTCAACGGCGTGGCCAAGATCCACTCCGACATCATCAAGAACATCGTGCTCAAGGACTTCTATGCCATAACGCCCGAGAAGTTCAACAACAAGACCAACGGCATCTCGCACCGTCGCTTCTTTGCCGAGGCCAACCCCACCTATGCCAAGCTCGTGACCGAGGCCATTGGCGATGGCTGGCTGAAGGACGCCTTTGAGCTGGAGAAGCTCAAGGAGTTCCAGAACGACACCGAGTTCCTGAAGGCCGTGGGTGCCTCAAAGCGCGCCAACAAGGAGCGTCTGGCCGCCTACGTTAAGGCCGAGACCGGTCTGGTCATCGACCCCAACACCGTCTTCGACGTTCAGGTGAAGCGCTTCCATGCCTACAAGCGCCAGCTCATGAACATCATGAAGGTGATGGACATCTACAACCGTCGCATCGCCGATCCCAACTTCCACGTGACGCCGACGACCTTCATCTTTAGCGGCAAGGCCGCCTCGAGCTACACCTTTGCCAAGGAGACCATCCGCCTGATCAACTCGGTGGCCGAGGTCATCAACAACGACCCGCGCGTCAACGAGGTCATGAAGGTCTGCTTTATCCCCAACTTCCGCGTGAGCAACGCTCAGCTCATCTACCCCGCCGCCGAGATCTCGGAGCAGATCTCCACGGCCGGCAAGGAGGCCTCGGGCACGTCCAACATGAAGCTCATGATGAACGGCGCCATTACGCTGGGCACTCTCGACGGCGCCAACATCGAGATCGCCGACCTGGCCGGTCGCGAGAACGAGGCCATCTTTGGCCTGACCGCTCCCGAGGTCGAGCAGCTCTGGGCATCGAACAGCTACTTTGCGTGGGATACCCTCAACGGCGACCGCGAGCGTCTGGGCTGCGTGATGGACGAGCTCAAGGACAACACCTTTGCGGGTCTTTCGGGCAACTTCGAGAGCATCTACAACGAGCTCATGAACAACAACGACCCCGACCTGGTCATGGCCGATTTCCGCAGCTACGTGGATGCGTGGGAGAAGCTCACGAACAGCTACGGCGACCAGGAGTCCTGGAACCGCAAGGCCCTACTCAACACCGCCTCGAGCGGCTGGTTCTCGAGCGACCGCACCATTCGCGAGTATCGCGACGAGATCTGGCACGCATAAAGGCGCGCGAGCTCCCCTATGCCAGCACGGCATTACTCGACGGGCGTGACGTTGCGCCGTGCCCGTCGCTAATGGGTTAGAAACATCGATGACAGAAGGAGAAATCGATGAGTAAGAAAGAATGCATCGCGATGCTCCTCGCAGGAGGACAGGGCAGCCGATTGGGGGCACTCACCCAAAAGATCGCTAAGCCGGCGGTTAGCTTTGGTGGTAAGTTCCGCATTATCGACTTTTCGCTCTCCAACTGCTCCAACTCGGGCATCGACACGGTGGGCGTTCTGACGCAGTATCGCCCCTACCTGCTGCATGCCTATGTGGGCTCCGGCGAGGCGTGGGATCTGGACAGCCGCGACGGCGGCGTGTCGATCCTGCCGCCGTACGAGACGCAGACCGGCGGCGCCTGGTATGCGGGCACGGCCGACGCCATTACGCAGAACCTCGACTACATTAAGGCCAACGACCCCAAGTACGTCCTGATTCTTTCGGGCGATCACCTGTATCGCATGGACTACCGCAAGATGCTCAAGACGCACATTGAGAACAACGCCGACCTCACGGTGAGCGTTATGCCCGTGCCGTGGGAGGAGGCCAGCCGCTTTGGCATCCTGACCACCGACCCCGAGGACGGCCGCATCACCAAGTTCACCGAGAAGCCCGATAAGCCCGATTCGAACCTCGCGTCCATGGGCATCTACATCTTCTCGGCCGACGTGCTGATCGAGGCGCTCGAGGAGGACGCTCTGGACCAGCGCTCGAGCCACGACTTTGGCAAGGACATCATCCCCAAGCTGCTCGGCGAGGGCAAGCGCCTGTACAGCTACGAGTTTCACGGCTTTTGGAAGGACGTCGGCACCATCGCCAGCTTCCACGAGACCTCGATGGACCTGCTGGGCAACAACCCCGAGTTCGATCTGTTCGACAAGCACTTCCCCATCATGTCCAACATCACCACGCGTCCGCCGCACTACATTGGTCCGGATGGTCGCCTGGACGACTGCCTGGTCTCCAACGGCTGCAAGATCTACGGCACCGCTCGCCACTCGATCCTTTCGACTGATGTCATCATCGAGGAGCGCGCCGTGGTCGAGGACTCCGTGCTGCTGCCGGGTGCGCACGTTAAGAGCGGCGCGCACATCTGCCGCGCTATTTTGGGCGAGAACTCCACGGTCGAAGAGGGCGTGAAGCTCGGCTCTGTCGATACCACCAAGGATACGGCCGTCGTTGGAAATGACGTCGTTATCGGGAAGGGGGAATGATCCGATGATCAATCGCAAGGCCATCGGTTATATCACCGCTAACTACTCTTCGACCTACGGCAGCGTGCTGCTCAAGGATCGCCCCATCGCGTCCGTCCCGTTTTTGGGCCGCTACCGCCTGATCGACTTCCCGCTGTCCAACATGATGAATGCCGGCATTAAGACCGTCGGTGTAGTTATGCCGGGCAACTACCGCTCGCTGATCGACCACGTGGGCTCGGGCAAGGACTGGGGCCTGGACCGCAAGAAGGGCGGCCTGTTCATGGTGCCCGGCAACGCGTATGGCACCACCAAGGGCGGCATGCGCTTCCTGCTGCGCGACATCATCTCCAACAAGACGCTGTTCCAGCGCTCGGACAAGCCCTACGTTGTGATGATGGGCACCAACATCATCTTTAACATGGACCTCAACACCATCATCGACGCGCACGAGAACTCCGGCGCCCAGATGACCGTGGTGTACTGCAAGGCTACACGCAACGTCGATGACGAGACCAAACTCGAAATTAACGAGAACGGCCGCCTGACGGGCGTGAGCGCCGGCGTCGTGTATGGCGACAACGCCTCTATGGACTGCTGCATCGTCAACCGCGAGACGCTGCTCGAGATCATCGACCACTACCAGGCCGCCGACTATCTGGACCTGCTCGAGGCACTCCAGGGCGACTTTGGCAACATCGACGTGTGCAGCTACGAGTACAAGGGCGAGGTCGTGGGCGTGTTTAGCGAGAAGTCGCTCTATCGCCGCAGCATGGACCTGCTCGACCAGACCGTGGCCGATCAGCTCTTCGATCCCGAGCGCCCGATCCTGACCAAGGCTCACGACGTGCCGCCTTCGCGCTATGCGACCGGCAGCCACGCGTGCAACTCGATCATCTCGGCCGGCTGCATCATCAAGGGCACCGTGCGCAACTCGATCCTGTCGCGCGGCGTCGTGGTCGAGGAAGGCGCTTCGGTGACCAACTCGATCATCAACCAGAGCTGCGTCATCAAGAGCGGCGCCCGCGTTGAGAACGCCATCCTGGACAAGAACAACGTGGTTCCCACCAACACCGAGCTTCGCGGCACGCCCGAGAACATACTGGTGCTGGGAAAGGCCCCGTTAACTTCTGATATCACCAACGCGAGCTAGCTTTGGCACCGCAACATCGCTCGTAACATGTAGAATAGCCGCCCGGTTCGCGCCAGGCGGCTATTCTCGAATAACAACATGGGAGACAATATGGCTGATTCCAGCAAAAAGATGCAGATCGTGTTTGCCTCGGCCGAGTGCGCGCCGTTTGTGAAGACCGGTGGTCTGGGCGACGTAGCGGGCTCGCTGCCCGCGGCGCTTGTGCGCGCCGGCGCCGAGGTCATCGTGATGGTGCCAAAGTACGCCACCATCAAGGACGAGTACAAGGCGCAGATGGAGCACTTCTCCGACTTTTACGTGAGCCTGGGATGGCGTAACGAGTACTGCGGACTCGAGAAGCTCGAGCACGACGGCGTCACCTATATGTTCATCGACAACGAGCGCTACTTTGCGCGCGACTATCCGTACGGCTTCTTTGACGACGGGGAGCGTTTTGCGTTCTTCTCCAAGGCCATCACCGAGAGCCTGCAGCACCTGCCGGCCGGCTTTGAGTGCGACATCCTGCACTGCAACGACTGGCAGACGGCGCTGGCGCCCGTGTTCCTGCGCGAGTTCTACCAGGGCCTGCCGCTGTACGACCGCGTCAAGACCGTGTTCTCAATCCACAACGTGGCGTTCCAGGGCCAGTTTAGCGACACCGTGATGGAGGACATCCTGGGTGTGGCGCATATTCCGGCGGCTGCCTCGCAGCTGCGTTGCGATGCCTGTAGCATCAACTACATGCTGGGCGCCCTGCGCTATGCCGATGCCATCACTACGGTGAGCCCCACCTATGCCAACGAGATCCAGACGCCCGAGTTTGGCGAGGGCCTGGACGGCGTGCTGCGCGAGCGTTCGTACGCGCTGCAGGGCATTTTGAATGGCATCGACGTCGCGGGCTTTGACCCGGCGACCGACAAGCGCATTGCCGCCAACTACACCGTGGAGGACCGCTCCGGCAAGGCCGTGTGCAAGGCCAAGCTGCAGGAAGAGCTGGGGCTCGAGGTTCGCGACGACCGTCCGCTCATGGTGATGGTCACGCGCCTTACGCGCCAGAAGGGCATGGACTTGGTCATGTACGCGCTCGACCGCATTTTGGCCGGCGGCGTGCAGGTGGCGGTGCTGGGCACCGGCGACCGCGATTACGAGGACGGCCTGCGCTACTTCCAGGACAAGTACCCCGGCACCATGGCCGCACGCATCGAGTTCGATCCGGCGCTGTCACAGCGCATGTATGCTGCCGCCGACATGTTCCTGATGCCTTCGAAGTTTGAGCCCTGCGGCCTGTCGCAGATCATCGCCATGCGCTACGGCACCCTGCCCATCGTGCGCGAGACCGGTGGCCTGAAGGACACCGTGATCCCGTATAACGAGTTTACCGGCGAGGGCACGGGCTTCTCGTTTACCAACTTTAACGGCGACGAGATGGGCGACGCGGTGTTCCGCGCAGCACGCCTGTTCTGGGATAACCGTGAGGCATGGAACCAGCTAGTCACGCAGGCCATGAGCCAGGACTTTAGCTGGACGCGCTCGGCCGACAAGTATCTGGACCTGTACTTCTTTATGCACCCGGAGATTGAGCGCCCGGCGGCTGTGGAGGCTGCTACGGCCGTAGAGGAGCCGGTTGCTGATGAGGCCGAGCCTGCGGCGCCCGTTAAGGAGCCCGCTGCTGCTGAGGAGCCCAAGGTCGAGGAGAAGCCGGCTGAAGCTAAGCCCGTTAAGGCCGATCCTGAGGTGAAGGTCGAGGCTGCTCCCGAGCCCGAGCCCGAGCCCAAGGTGAAGCCTGCTGCGAAGCCTGCGGCAAAGAAGACCACGACTCGTAAGACGACGGCTAAGAAGGCCGCTGCGACCAAGGCGGCGGCAACCAAGACCACCGCTACCAAGGCGACGACCACGCGCAAGCGCACGACCGCCGCTGCCAAGAAGGCCGCCGAGGCTGAGGTCGCTCCCGAGGTAAAGGCCGAGGCCGCCGTCGAGGCCAAGCCCGCCGTCAAGGCACCGGCCAAGACCACTGCCAAGAAGTCGACCGCGACCGCCAAGAAAGCAACGGCAGCCAAGAAGACCACGACAACGAAGGCGACGAACACGAAGGCCGCCACGACCAAGGCAGCCGCAAAGCCGGCCGCCAAAGTCGAGGAGACGCCCGTCGAGGCAAAGCCGGCCGCCAAGACCACCACGCGCAAGCGCTCTACGACGACGGCCAAAAAGACCACGACCAAGACAGCCGCCCCCAAGGCAGAGGCTAAAGCCGAGGACAAGCCTGCAGTAAAGGCCGAGCCGGCACCGAAGGCCGCTGAGGTCAAGACCGCTCCGAAGGCTACGGCAAAGACCGAGTCCGCCAAGGAGGCCCCGGTCTCCCCTGCCGCCACGACCGTAGAAAAGGCTCCGACCAAGAAGACCTCCGTCCGAAAGGCAACGGCCACCCGCAAGCGCCGCTAGCCCGCAGACGATCTAAAACCTAATCAAAACCCTAAACAAGGGGCGCTCCAACCGGGCGCCCCTTCTCTGTAGATAGTTGGTAAAACGATTTTCTAGGACAACCGTTCGCCGATGGTAAACGGATGTTGTTTATACAGCCTATGTACAACAGATATACTTACATCCTGTGCGTAAAGCCATGGCCCGCAGGCCGTGATTCTATTGAACTGGACCGTACTATGAGATTGATACACAACAGCCGCCTACCGCAGTTTCGCACTCCGTTTGGCGCTGTGACCACAGGAACTACCGTTGCACTCTCGGTGATTTTGGAGGATGCCGATCCCAACCAGGCAACACTCACCCTACGTACCTGGGTCGATGAAGTCGGCGAGACCCTGATTCCGATGGAGCACGAAGGCGATGGCATTTTTACCGGCGAGCTCAAATGCACTGAACCGTGTCTTGTGTGGTACAGCTTTATCTGCAATATCGAGGGCCAGCCCGAGGTTCGCCTGGGCGCGCCCCAGGGCCGCACCGGCGGCGAGGGCGTAACCTACGACTACGCCGAGGTGCCGTCCTTCCAGATTACCGTCTATAAGCACCGCGAGAACCGCCCCACTTGGTACGAGCGCGGCATGGTCTACCAAATCTTCCCCGACCGATACGCCCGTGACGAGCATTGGCGCGAGCGCACAATGGCCGAACTCGAAAAACCGCGCAAGGGCATTCAGCGCCGGATGGTCGAGGACTGGAACGAGCCGCCCGTGTACGAGCGCGCCGAGGACGGCTCCATCAAGACCTGGGACTTCTACGGCGGCTCGCTCAAGGGCATCCAGGAAGACCTGCCCCGCATCGCCGAGCTAGGCTTTACAGCCATCTACCTCAACCCCATTTTCGAAGCCGCAAGCAACCACCGCTACGACACGGCCGACTACACCAAGATCGACCCGATCCTGGGCACCGAGCAGGACTTTACCGAGCTGTGCCAGGCAGCCGAGAAGCTGGGCATCTCCATCATCCTGGACGGCGTCTTCAACCACACGGGCGACGACTCGATCTATTTCAACCGCTACGGCAACTACCCGGGCGTGGGTGCCTGGCAGAGCGAGGATTCACCGTGGCGTGATGCGTTTACCTTCCACGAGGACGGCTCGTACGACTGCTGGTGGGGCGTGGGCAATATGCCGGCCATCAACGAGAAGTCCGAGCTGGTGCGCGAGAGGCTCCTGGGCAAGGACGGCGTGATCCGCAAATGGCTACGCGCCGGTGCCCATGGTTGGCGCCTGGACGTCGCTGACGAGCTTTCCGACGACTTCCTAGCCGAGATCAAAAAGGCCGTAGTTGCCGAAAAGCCCGATGCACTGTTGCTCGGCGAAGTCTGGGAAGACGCCTCCAACAAGATTAGCTACGGCCATCTGCGCCGCTACCTGCAGGGCTCCGAGCTGGACTCTGCTATGGATTATCCCTTCCGCGACATGGTCATCGGCTTTTTGATGGGCTACAAGAACGCCTACCAGGCAGCCGAGGATATCGAGACCCTGCGCGAGAACTACCCGAGCGAGGCATTGTCCTGCGCGCTCAATCTGCTTTCGAGCCACGACCGTCCGCGCATTATCTCGGTGCTCGGGGGCGGCCCCGATGAGTCGCAGCTACCCGAGTGCGAGCGCAGCAAGTGGCGCCTGGACGAGAACTCGATGGGCCTGGCCAAGAGCCGTTTTTGGCTCGCCACGCTTATGCAGATGACCTTCCCAGGCGTGCCTTCGATCTACTACGGCGATGAATACGGCCTGGAGGGCCTTACCGATCCGGGCAACCGTCGCACCCTGCCGACCAAGGACCAACTGCACGACTTCGACACGCTGGCTATTGTCAAGAACGCCTCCGCCGTGCGCCGCGCGCTGCCATTTATGATCGACGGCGAGATCAAGGCCTTCGCGCTTAACGACGAGGTGCTGGCATACAACCGCACGGGCAAGGATGGAGAGTCCGCGACGGTTATCATCAACCGCAGCCTGCGCAATTCGCACCGCGTGACGATTCCGCCGCTCGGCGAATGCGCGAGTGACGTGATCAGCGGTCACGAGTGCGAGATCCACAACGGTACGGTCACGCTCGACCTGTATCCGCTGGGCTCGTCGATCATCTATCACCATGCCGAGCAGCGCCTGCAGGAGCCGCTCGATCACGGCGCGGGCGTCGTGTGCCATATCACCTCGGTGCCCACCGACGACGGCAAGCCCGGCACGATTGGCGCGCCCACGCGTCGCTTTATCGACCACCTGGCCGCTATGGGTATGCGCTACTGGCAGGTTCTGCCTGTCAACCCGACGGACTTCTTCCGCTCCCCTTACGCTGGGCCTTCGGCCTTTGCGGGAAATATTGACCTGCTGCCCGAAAGCCAAGAGGAGCTGGCGGCCGACTTTGAGACCTGGAAGGCTCGTGGCGGCGAGGATGCAGACCCGCTCTACACGGCGTTTAAGCATCGCAACGCCGATTGGCTCGAGAAGTACTGCGTCTACATGGCCGTCAAAAAGTACTTTGAAGGCGAATCACGTCACGATTGGCCGGCCGATGTCGCGCGCTACAACGAGCATCTGATTGACGACAAGCGTTTTCACGACGAGGCAGAGCTGCAAGCGTACATGCAGTACCGCTTTGACCTGGCCTGGTGCGAGCTCATGAACTACGCGCACAAGAAGGGCATCGAGGTCATCGGCGACATTCCTATGTATGTTTCGGACGATTCGGCAGACGCATGGAGCGAGCCCGAGAACTTCTGGCTGTCCGATACCGGAAAGGCGATTGAGATTTCTGGCGCGCCGCCCGACAATTTTGCACCCGAGGGCCAGGTGTGGGGCAACCCCACCTTCCGTTGGGATCACATGAAGGAGAACGGCTACCGCTGGTGGATGGACCGTCTGCGTCGCGCGTTCTCGCTCTACGACCGCGTGCGCCTGGACCACTTCCTGGGATTCCACAGCTACTTTAGCATTCCCGCCGGAAAGGCCTGTGCCGACGGTCGCTGGTTGGCGGGCCCGGGCAAGGACCTGTTCCAGACTGCCTATGACGAGCTTGGGCCGCTCAACTTTATCGCCGAGGACCTGGGTTACCTGACGCCCGGCGTTCGTGCCATGGCGTCGACCTGCGGCTTCCCCGGTATGGACGTGTTGGAGTTTAGCGATTACGACGTCCGCTGCGGCGTGCATCCCACGCCGGGAAAGATTCTGTACACCTCGACGCACGACACGTCGACGCTCGCCGGTTGGTGCACGCGCTCCTTTGCGGGCGGCGACGAACCGAGCGGTGTTGAGGTGGCGGCCAAGCTGATGGGCGACGCGCTGGCAAGCGACGCTCCCCTGGTGATGATACCGCTGCAGGATATCCTGGGGCTTGGCGACGACTCGCGCATGAACGTGCCGGGCGTGGCCACGGGCAACTGGACCTGGCAGGCCGATGAGGCCGACGTTGCGGCCGCAGAGGGCAAAACCGCACAGCTCCTGCGCAACACCCATAGATTCTGGGGCGAAGCGTGATAAAACCCCCGATATAGGGTACAGTTACAGCTGTTTGAATTTATGCGGGCAGAGTGATCTGCCCGCTTTGTGCTGAAAAGGAAGTATTATGGCGCGCTACGATTACAAGTGCTCGAGCTGCGGCAACGTGTTTGAGGTTGAGCATCCCATGTCCGAGACCCCCGAGGTCGTGTGCCCGAGCTGCGGCGTTCCGGCGGCCAAGACGTTCTCGGCCAGCGGCATCAAGTTTGAGGGCAGCGGCTTCTACAACACCGACCAGCGAAGCGGCGGCTCCAGCACCAACGCCACCAGCGGCTGCTGCGCCAATTGCCCGTACAACCACTAGCGACAAGCGGTCTTGCTACCCAGATTTCCCTATGAGTTGCGGTGAAATAGTTCCTGGATGGGGGTGCGGACAGAAAGTTGGACCGCGGGGCGGTCCGGACTGGAGGTTCGCATG
>UROR01000056.1 GCA_900549535.1 uncultured Collinsella sp.
CTCGGACGCCTACGTGCTGCGCCACACTGCCTCGGGCGCTCGCCTGCTGTACCTGGCGTGCGACGACGAAAACAAGGCCTTTGCCATTGGCTTTAAGACGCCGCCGGCCGATTCCACCGGCGTGTTCCATATTCTTGAGCACTCGGTGCTGTGCGGATCGGCCAAGTTTCCCGTCAAGGAGCCGTTTGTCGACCTGATCAAGAGCTCCATGCAGACGTTTCTCAACGCCATGACCTACCCCGACAAGACCATCTACCCCGTTGCCACCACCAACGAGCAGGATCTGTACAACCTGATGGACGTGTACCTGGACGCGGTGTTCAACCCGGCCATCTATACCAAGCCCACCATTTTTGAGCAGGAGGGCTGGCACTACGAGCTGGACCTGCCGCAGGGCGCCGAAGGCGAGGGCGACGGCAGCTCCGCGAGCCTGCGCGAGGGCACGCTGCGCTATAACGGCGTGGTGTTCAACGAGATGAAGGGTGCGCTGTCCGACCCCATGAGCGTGCTGGACGACGCCGTCAACGCCGCGCTCTATCCCGACACCGCCTATGCACACGAGAGCGGTGGCGACCCGCGCGCGATTCCTGCGCTCACCTACGAGCAGTTCCTGGACACGCACGCGCGCCACTACAACCCCTCTAACTCCTACATCACGCTCTACGGCGACCTGGACGTGGACCGCGCGCTGGCGTTTTTGGACGAGCGTTATCTGTCGCAGCCGAGTGCCGCGAGCTGCCGCATGGACGCTGCCGTCGCCGCCGGCGAGGACCCGTCCACGCTGGCGCCCAATCCGCTGGGCGTGCAGGCACCCGTGACCTGCGAGTACAAGCGCGTCGAGATGGCCACTACACCCGAGAACGCCCTGGTGGGCCTGGGCCTGGTGCTGGGCAGCGCGCTCGACCGCAAACGCACGATCGCGGCGGATATCCTGTTCGAGGCACTGCTGGGCTCCAACGAAGCACCGGTTAAGAAGGCCATTCTGGCCGCCGGCCTGGGCGGCAACGTGGTGAGCTACACCGCGGCCGAGAGCCTGCAGCCCTACGAGCTCATCATGCTGCAAAACGCGCAGCCCGGCGTGGCGCGCGAGCTGCGCCGCGTGTTCCAGGACGCCTGCCGCGACCTATGCGAGCATGGCGTTCTGCGCGAGCGCCTGGAAGCCATCATCAGCAGCAACGAATACGACCTGCGCCAGCGCGACTACGGTATCGCCGACGGCGTGGCCATTGCGTGCGACGCGCTGAGCACGTGGCTCTACGATGACGACGCCGCGACGCTGGCGCTCAAGTACGGCCCGGTGTACGAGGAGCTGCGCAGTGAGCTGGACGGCAGCTATTTTGAGGACCTGCTGCGCGAGCTGGTGCTGCAGAACGATCACATGGCACTGGTCGAGCTGGTGCCGGTGGACGCCGCCGAGGGTTCGGAGGGTGCCGAGGCCGCCGAGCTGGCAGCCAAGCGCGACGCCATGACCGATGCCGAGCTGGCCGACGTGGTCGAGCGCACGGCCGCGCTGCGTGCCGCGCAGGAGGCGGAAGACACGCCCGAGGCCATGGCCACGCTGCCGCGCCTGCGCGTGTCCGACATTGGCGAGGCGCGCCCCGAACCGCCGCTGATCGTGGACACGACCGCGCCCATCCCCTGCCTACGCCACGGCATCCCCACCAACCGTCTGGCCTACGCCATGCAGTATTTCGACCTGAGCTGCGTCGCATTTGAGGACCTACCCTATGTGACACTGCTCTGCCGCCTGCTTAAGCAGCTGCCCACGCGCGAGCACTCGGCCGAGGAGCTCGACAACTTGCTCGCCGGCAAGCTGGGCTTTTTGAGCTTTACGACCGAAGTCATGACCCAGCCCGACGTGGACGGCGTGCGCCCCTATCTGCTGGTGAGCGCCGGAGCCCTGTCCGAGAAGATCGATGCGCTGGCGAGTCTGCCGCGCGAGGTGTGGTCGAGCACGCTTTTGCTCGATGCCGATGCCGACCGCGTGCGCGACGTGCTCACGCAGATTCGCATTGGGCTTGAGCAGGGATTTATCAACAACGGCCACTCGGCGGCGCTCGGTCGCGCGATGAGCTACAGCTCGCCTTCGGCCGTGGTGCGCGAGCAGCTTTCGGGCGTGGATTTCTACCTGTTCCTGAGCGATCTGCTCGAGCACTTTGACGAGCGCGTGGACGGGCTGCGTACCAAGCTTGCCGAGCTGGCGGAGCGCATCTTTGTGGCCGATGGCTGCATGGCGAGCTTTACCGGCAGCAACGAGGACTTTGACGCATACTGGGATGCCGCGGGCGACCTGGGGCTGGGTGCGGGCGATGGTGCCGATGCCGGCCGCGACGCTCTCGCGGTGCCGACGCCGCGCGACCGCCACGAGGCTTTTGTCATCCCCAGCGACATCTGTTTTGCCGCGCGTGCGTGCGATCCGCGTCGCCTGGGCATTGACGTGACGGGCGCCTGGGCGGTTGCCGCCAACGCGCTCTCCTACGACTACCTGTGGAACGAGATCCGCGTGAAGGGTGGTGCGTACGGCTGCGGATTCCGCGCGGCCGGCGAGCGTCAGGCGGCGTTCTACACCTACCGCGACCCGGCGATCGATCCTTCGATTGAGCGCGTGGCGCGCGCAGGCGAATGGCTCGGCAGCTTTGAGCCCGACGAGGCCGCCTTTGAGGGCTTTATCGTGAGCTGCGTGAGCGGCATGGACGCGCCGGTGAAGCCGTACGCGCTCACCAAGCGCCGCAACACGACCTACCTGGCCGGGCTCGATCCGCACGCACGCGAGGAGCGCCGCGCCCAGATGCTCGCCGCCACGCCCGGTGAGCTGCGCTCGCTCGGTGCCGACGTGACGCGCATTGCGGCCGAATCGCCCACCTGTGTCTTTGGCGGCCGAGACGTCATCGCCAAGAGCAACGCCGGCTTTAACGTCGTCGACCTGATGGGCTAACGCACAGCAAAGGTAGATTTTTGGGACATGCCTGAAAATCTACCTTTTTCTTTTGCCGCAGTCTGCCGGTTTGTCTCGATCTGTAACGCTAAGACGGCAATATTAGCTCCAGATGTTACAAATCGAGACGTTTTCGGATGACGCCGGCCCTTTGTCTCAATCTGTAACATCTAGGTCCGATTTTGCCGAGCTACTGTTACAGATCGAGACAAACCGCCGCAAACATCCGCTCTTCGTCAAAACCCACGAAGGTGTCCATGAACTGCCCCCCTTGCGATGGTTTGTGTGATGGTTTGGGTGTTTGCCCAGATAAAACCTGCCAAAATAAACCTGTCCCTTTTTGGTAGGTTTGCTAGAGGAGGCTGGGATGGACAAGGCTGAGTTGCGGCGGGCGGCGATTGCTCGGCGCGATGCTCTTGATTTGGATGTGCGGGCGGCAAAGTCCGCTGATATCTGCGTGCGGCTCGTTGAGCTACTGGGCCGCTCGGATCCCGCAGCCCCGCACACCGTTGCCGTCTATGCCGCGATGGGTTCCGAAGTCGATCCTGCCGCGTTTGCCGCAGCGGCCGCCAAACGCGGCTGGCGCGTGGCCTATCCGTGCATGCTCTCGGCAATTGATGCCGCAGCTTGTGGCCAGCGCATGTGCATGCGGGCAGTTGCCGCCGACGATACGTCCGCGGCTCCGTTTATCGCCCACCCCACGCGGGCCTTCGCGGCCACGGACATCGACAGCAGCCGCTTCCCTATCGTGCCTGCCGAAGCTCTCGACATGATCGTCGTGCCGCTCGTAGCCTTCGACTGCACCGGCGCGCGCCTAGGCTACGGCGGCGGCTGCTATGACCGCTACCTGCCCATGCTCTCACCCGCATGTCAAATCATCGGTATCGCCTTTGACGAGCAGCGCGTCGACGGCGTTCCCACCGAAACCCACGACCTGCCGCTACCCCACATCATCAGCGCCTGATCGCCGCTGTTTCGCACCCGCAAGATGAGCGTGGAAAATCTCCCACTTTGGGCCCCCTTACGAGCCAAAAGTGGGAGATTATCCACGCTCATTCAACAAGCGTCCAGATTTCCACGCTCGTCCGTCTGATTTTCCACGCTCGTGCAGCCAATCGCCTTGCAACTGCCTCAGCACGCACGCGGCACGCCGGCGACCTTGAGCTTGCGATCGAGCTTTGTCGGATCCCTTAGATCATCCCAGCACAAGCGCACGATCTTGCAGTTATCAAGCAGCGAAAGCCTCGACTCGCGCTGACGCTCATCGAACTGCGCCTTTGCGAGCTTGCCCTCCTCCGCCGCTTTCTCGCTTTTAACGAATCCGTCGAACTCACCGATAATCAGCTGGTCGCCCACGCGCCACAAGTAGTCGACGCGATACGGCCGCCCCGGCTCAACCGGGTCGAACAGCTCAACTTGCAGCTCCGGCATCTGCCAGCCGCGCTCAATCATCAGGGCACGCGCCTTGGACTCGCCACCGCTTTCCGACAGGCCATCGGCACACCGCGCAACCCTGCGCGCCATCACAACACCGCGACGATTCAGGCCAAGCTTATCGACCGTCTCAACGAGATGCTCCTTCGACAAAAGTTGCTCATGGAGTGCCGAATCCGCGATGATCAGTCCCTCGACAAACGATGCATCGACCAAGCAATCCGTAATCGTTTGATCGATATCGGTTACGGCGATATCCATCTGGATGGCCCGTGTTTGACGAGCATAGCGATGACGAATGACCTGAGAGCCCGGCGTCGTCGATTGGGCCGGCATCGCGGCGATATGGATGTGCGTCAAATTGGCATGCGAAACCGAAAGGCCATAGATAACAGCCGCCGTATAGGAGCAAAATGTCCAATCGGGGTGCTTTTGCGCAAGCGCCCGCACCCGATGCAGATAACGCTGCCGAAACTTGAGCTCGGACCAGTATGCCGGACGCGCATACAGCCCCGGCATGACCGCCTCTAGACTTCCCACCTCCGCCCGCCGCTCAATCTGCTTTGCCTCCGCCGCCGTGCGCGCGTACACGCAGCTCATCTGCTGTTCGCACGCCTTAATGTGACTTGCAAGTCTTTGATTCGCCGTCATGTTTCCCATGTCGCCTCCCAACTGTTGGAGCGGCGCAAACGTACCAGACGGTTTCATGCGAAGTCTGACCAAATACCGTCCAGGCGCTGACCAAATGCTTGACGGTTTTGGACGTTTTAGGCTGATGGCTTATATCTGCAGGTAGAAGCCTTGCCAAGAGGTCCCTGTCTCCACATTTTGAGGCCTTGGTCCATTGGATTATCAGAAAGAAAAACCCGTCGAGATTCAAGACTACGCCAAATGCGACTTTGCCTCTGCATGCACCGTCTCTTAGCCGAGCCATCGGCATCTACATGCCTAAAAAATGAGCGTGGATAATCTCCCGTTTTGAGCCTAGTTTTGAGCCAAAAGTGGGAGATTATCCACGCCCGATTTGTAAACGTCCGAAAATCCACGCTCGTGTGTCCGAAAATCCACGCTCGTGTGTCCGAAAATCCACGTTCGTCACGCCGCGAGCACAGCAACGGCCGCAGCAGCAACCACAGCTACAGCCTAGCGCTCCTCGCCGGCGCGGGCCAGGTCGTAGGGCGTGGTCTGGTAGACGTAGTAGTTGAGCCAGTTGGTGTAGAGCAGCTGAGCCTGGCTGCGCCAGACGTTACGCGGCTCGGCGGTGGGGTCGTCGCCCGGGAAGTAATGCGCTGGCACCTGAGGGTTGAGGCCGCGCTTCACGTCGCGCTCGTACTCCAGGCGCAACGTGTCGGTATCGTACTCGGGATGACCAAAGACAAAGAAGCGACGGCTATCGGTCGACTTGACAATGTACAGGCCCACCTCGTCGGACACGGCCACAACCTCAAGCTGTGGCTCGGCCTCCACGTCCTCGCGCCGCACATCGGTGTTGCGCGAATGCACGGCATAGAAACGGTCGTCAAAGCCGCGGACCAGCGGGCTTTGCGGCTTCACCAGATAATGCTCGAACACGCCACTCGCCTTTGCCGGCAGGTCGTACTTCTGGATACCGTAATGATGGTAGAGCCCCGCCTGCGCGCCCCAACAAATGTGCAGCGTGGAGTGCACGTGCGTGGTGGACCAATCCATGATCTGGCAGAGCTCGGGCCAGTAGTCGACCTCCTCGAACGGCATCTGCTCCACCGGCGCACCCGTGATGATCAGGCCGTCGTAGTGGATGTCGCGGATGTCGTCGAACGTGCGATAGAACGTCTCCAGGTGGCCGGCGCTCACGTGCGTGGCCTCGTGCGTTTTCGTGCGCAGCAGGTCCACCTCCACCTGCAGCGGCGTGTTGGAGAGCTTGCGCATGATCTGCGTCTCGGTGGCGATCTTGGTGGGCATGAGGTTGAGGATGAGCACGCGCAGCGGACGGATGTCCTGGTGCAGCGCACGGTACTCGGTCATGACAAAGATGTTCTCGCTCTCGAGCTGCGCGGCGGCAGGGAGGGCGTCGGGGATGCGAATGGGCATGGATGCTCCTTACGAGTCAGTTGCAGCTATGGTACAACGACCGGCCCCATCCGAGCGAGCACATCACCCAGCGATGCCGTCAGCGGCCCAAATCACCCCAAAAGTAGAGATTAGGGCATGTCCCAAAAATCTATGGCGCTTTAGCCTAGCAAAGTGGCAGCAGGACGCTACAATGGTTCGACGCGAAAAACTCGGCCGAAAGGATACATATATGTACCAGACGCGTAAGATCGGTGTGGTCGGCCAGGGCCACGTAGGAGCACATGTTGCCAACAGTCTGCTCATGCAGGGCATTGCCGATGAGCTGTACCTGTGCGATATCAACCAGGCCAAGGTGACGTCCGAGGTCCAGGACCTGCGCGACTCCCTTTCGTTTGTCCCGTACAACACCAAGATCGTCAACCGCTACGACCACTACGAGGAGCTGGCCTGCTGCGACGTCATCGTCAACGCCGCCGGCAAGGTCGCGCTGGCCGCCGGCAACCGCGACGGCGAGCTGTTCTTTACCACCGACGCCGCCCGCACCTTTGCCAAGCGCATCGTCGACGCCGGCTTTGACGGCATCTTCGTGAGCATCTCCAACCCCTGCGACGTCGTATGCACCGAGCTGTGGCACCTGACCGGCTACGATCCCAAGAAGATCATCGGCTCGGGCTGCGGTCTGGACTCTGCCCGCCTGCGCACCGAGATCTCCAAAAAGGTCGGCGTGAGCCCCAAGTCCGTCGACGCCTACATGATCGGCGAGCACGGCTTTAGCCAGCTGGCCGCCTTTAAGGCCGCGACCATCGCCGGCAAGAGCCTCAACGAGCTCCAGGCCGAGAACCCCGACAAGTACGCCTTTGACCACATGGAGGTCGAGGAGCTCGCGCGCAAGGGCGGCTATGTGACCTACCAGGGCAAGCAGTGCACCGAGTACGCCGTCGCCAACTCCGCCGCGCGCGTCTGCGCCGCCGTGCTGCACAACGAGCACGCCGTGCTTTCCGCTTCTACGCTTATGACCGGCCAGTATGGCGAGGAGGGCATCTTTACCTCCCTGCCGTGCGTGATCGGCGCCGAGGGCGTCGAGGAAGTCTACACGCTCGACCTGTCCGAGCACGAGCTCGAGGGCTTCCACAAGAGCTGCCAGCACATCCGCGACAACATCGCCCAGCTCGACTGGTGGGACGCCGAGGCCTTCGACGCAAAGTAGGCCGCTGGCTGCCGCAACCTTGCGAATCTAAGCGGGCCGTGCCGGAAAACCCCGGTGCGGCCCGCTTTTTTGCTCATGCAACACGTTTGCGAATCGAAGGTGAATACTTTTCCGCGAAGTGAACAAGCAAAAACAAGCCCCCGAAGCATCGACACTTTTCAGACGCCGTTTCCTGCGGCTTCGCCAAGTTTTTCCTGCAGTTTTGGCGTCAAAAAGTGTGGATGCTTCGGGGGCCCAAAATAGGTCGTTCACTTCGCGGAAAAGTATTCACCTTCGTTTTTCGCGCAGACACGGATCCGGCCGCCGCAACGCAAAACGGGGCCCGCGCGCAGCGCAGACCCCGTCGTGAGAGGTTATTCCCGGTATATTAGTACTGCTCGATGCCCATGTAGCGACGAACCTCGGGGCTGTGGTCAAACACCTTGCCGCGGGCGGCGCGCAGCTCGCAGCTCATGTTGTAGAAGAAGATCGGCTCCAGGAACGAACGCACACTGGCAGGCACTTCGCCCACGCCGTACTCAAGCGCGTCGAGCACCATGACTGTATCGGTGTGCGTGTTGAGGAACGCAAGAGCGCGCTCCTCCATGGGGCGGCACTCGCCCGCGCCAAGCTGCACAAAGTAGAACACGCCGGGCTCAGTGGCCTCGAAGGGACCGTGGAAATACTCGCCGGAGTGGATGTAGCAGCAGTGCTGCCACTGCATCTCCATGAGCGAACAGATGGCCATGGCGTAGGTCTGGCTAAAGTTGGGGCCGGAGCCCAGGATATAGAAGAACTTGTGCTGCTGGCAGAGCTCGGCAAAGCGGGCGCCCAGCTCGGCGTTGACCTTCTCGCGGGCGGCGGGCAGCAGCGCATCCATCTGCTTGAGGCCCTCGTACATGTCGGCGAGCGCCTCGTAGCCTTCCTGCTGGTCGAGCAGTTCGGCGGCGATCAGAGCGCCGATGCCCTGCGGCACCTCGGCCTGCGGCACGCCCTCGCCCCAGGGGTAGACCCAGGTAGTCCACTTGCCGTTGTCGATCTTGGAGCCCTCGCAGTCGGTGAGGGCAACGACCTCAGCACCGGCAGCCAGCGCCATCTCGCAGCCGTCGACGACCTCCTGCGTGTTGCCGCTGTGGCTGCAGGCGATGACGAGCGACTTCTCGCCAAGACTCTTGGGAGCCATCAGACAAAACTCGCGTGCCGTGTAGGCCGTCGAGGTAAACGTGGTGGCCTCGCGCTTGAGCAGCTCGTTGGCCGGCATCAGGTCGATCATCGAACCGCCACAGGCAATCCAAAAGACATTCTCGATTTTGCCCTTGCGCTCGATGATTTCCTGAACCAGATCATGTGCGTTCATCCTGATGTTCCTCCTTGTGGGGCGGCTTTGAGCGACGGCAGCTCGTACCTGCTGTCGTTCTATGTTGTCCTATTTATAACACGTGTAACAACGCCCGTGAAGTCATCTCGGCAAATTTGTTCTATGTTGTTCTATCTGTGGACGTTAGATGTCAAACACGTAACGCGAGCCCACGATCTTTTGGCGGCCGAGCAGCAAGGGGCGCTCGTCCTCATCGGTAAAGTACGCCTCCATATAGAAGAGTGGCTCGCCGACCGGCACCTCCAGCAGCGGGGCCGCCTGAGCATCGGCAAGCGCAATCTCCACGGTGCAGGGGTCGGACTTGAGCGGCGCGCGACCCGAATGCTCGGCAACGAGCGCAAAGATTGAGTTATCGGTGAGGTCCTCATCGGCCAGCGTCTGCAGGTAGGGATGGTCGGCGAGCACAAAGGCGTTGTTCTCAAGCATGACAGGGATGCCGTCGGCCGTGCGCACGCGCTCGACCACGATAAGCTCGCAGCCGGGCTCCACGCCAAAGAACGCCGCATCCTCGTGCGTCGCCGCGACCACCGTGCGCGACACCAGACGCGCACCCGGCACCATGTCGTTGGCAGCACAACCCTCAGTAAAGCTCTGGACGTCACCCTTCTGGCGAATCTTGCGCTTGAGCTTGGGAGCGCACACAAACGTGCCCCTCCCCTGCTGGCGGCTGAGATACCCCGCGCGCGACAGTTCCTCGATAGCGCGGCGCACGGTGATGCGTCCCACGCCGTAGTACTTCGCGAGCTCCATCTCGGAAGGAATGCGCGAGCCGGATGCGTACACGCCACGCGCGATCTCGCCCTTTAGGTCGTCCATAACCTGCTGGTACAGCGGCACAGCGGACACCTCAGTGCGCTCGGTTTTATCGTCGGATGCCATCGTTATGCTCCATTCCGTGCATGCTCGGACTCAAACTCTTCAATCGCCGCCATAAACTGCTCGCCAAAGGCGTCGGCCTTTTTCTCGCCGATACCGTTGACCTGGATAAGCTCGTCGCGCGTCTGCGGGCGTAGACGGCACAGACCGCGCAGGGCCTTGTCGGAAAAGACCATGTACGGTGCCATCTCCAGCTCGGTCGAGATCTCCTTGCGCAGGGCGCGCAGGCGTTCGAACAGCTCGGCATCGTCACCCACGCGCGGGCGCTGATCCAGCTCGGCCTCCTCGCGCAGCAGATCCACCGCACGGCGGGCGCGGGCCGAGGCCTTGCGCTTGGATGCGCGACGCTTAACGGTAAAGGCGAACGCCTCGTCCTCGACCTCGGCGGCACGCGGGCCCAGCCCCACGACCGGGTACTGCCCCTGCGAGGTAGCCAGATAACCGCGACCGCACAGCTGGCCGACGATGTCCTTGATGCGCCCGACCGATTCGCTCGACAGCTCACCGTAGCCGCGGTCCTCGTCCAGATGCATCTGGCGAATGCGCTCGGTGTTGCCGCCATGGAGCACGTCGGCGATGAGCGACTTGCCAAAGCGCATGGGTCGCGTGGCCACATAGCGCACGGCGGCGCGGGCCATATCGGTGACGTCCTCGACCTCGAACTGCGTGAGGCAGTTGCTGCAGTTGCCGCAGCCTTCGGCGTCGTCCGTGGCGGCGCTGCCCGTACCGGCCGCGGCAGCATGCTCGGCCGCGGCCTCGTCGCCAAAGTAGCGCAGCATATATTCGCGCAGGCAACCGGTGGTATTGCAGTAGCCCTCCATCTGGCTGAGCAGACGATATCGATTCTGGAGCGCCCACGCGCGCTGCTCGTCGTCAAGTGTCTCATCGGCAGCATCGCCGCGGTCGATCAGAAAGCGGCGCATGCGAAAATCGTTGCCGTTCCACAGCAAGTGGCAGCTAGCCGGGTCGCCATCGCGGCCGGCGCGGCCCGCCTCCTGGTAGTAGGCCTCGATGCTCTCGGGCACGTTGTTGTGGATCACGTAGCGCACGTTGGGCTTGTCGATGCCCATGCCAAAGGCGTTGGTGGCAACCATCACCTGGATATCGTCGTCGATAAAGGCGCGCTGGCTTTGGCGACGGGCGTCGTTGCCCATGCCGGCATGGTAGCGACCAACGCGAATGCCGCTGGAGCCCAGCGCCTCGGCAAGCTCACCTGCCAGCGCATCGACCGTCTTGCGGGTCGAGCAATACACGATGCCGCTCTCACCCGAATGCGCGATCACATAGTCGCGCACCCACGCGGCCTTGGCCTTGTCGCCCATCTCCTCGCAGCCAAAGTAGAGGTTCTTGCGATCGAAGCCCGTCACCACCGTCGCGGGGCTTTGCAGGCCGAGCATCTGCTGAATGTCCGCGCGCACGCGCTCGGTTGCCGTAGCGGTAAAGGCCGCCACGATGGGGCGCTGCGGAAGCGAATCGATGAACTCGCGAATCTGCAGGTAAGCGGGGCGGAAATCCTGGCCCCATTGGCTTACGCAGTGGGCCTCGTCAATGGCCACGAGCGGCACGCCGATGCCGCCTTCGGCCGCAGCCTCCTGCGCAAAAGCTAAAAAGCGCGGCTCGAGCAGGCGCTCGGGCGCCACGTACATAAGCTGGTAGCGGCCCTCGCGCGCCCGCTTGAGCACAGTGTTTTGCTGGGCCGGGGTAAGGCTGGAGTTGAGATAGCTGGGTCGCGCACCCGCCGCGAGCAACGCACGGGTCTGGTCCTCCATAAGCGACAGCAGCGGACTCACCACAAAGGTAATGCCGGGCAGCATGAGCGCGGGCACCTGGTAGCAAATGGACTTGCCGGCGCCCGTGGGCATAACGCCCAGCGCATCGCGACCGGCTAGGATCGCATCGACCATGCGGTCCTGTCCCGGGCGAAACGAGGTGTAGCCAAAATAGGCGCCGAGCGTGTCGAGCGCCATCTGCTGCATGCTATCGGTCATGGTTTCCTAACGTCCAAATCATCTGCCGCCGATTATACGCCGCCACGCGGACAGCAGCACACGGCCGCCGCCCAGACTAGTCGTTTAAGAACGCCCCCAACGGCTAAGGAGTGTCCCCAGGTGCCGGCAGAAAAGGAACGTCCCCAAGTGCCGGCCCGGCAACGCCGATGTTTTGGCAACGCCAGACACTATGACCCAATCCGAGGGCACTAAAAAGATAGGAGCCCCCGCTCGTGACCGCGGGTCGGGGCTGCGAC
>UROR01000057.1 GCA_900549535.1 uncultured Collinsella sp.
GGCCGACACGCGAAACGTCATCGTCGAGATGGGCATGCGCGGTTTGCACCAGCTCGAAGAGCTGTGCGGGTTCGTGCGCCCGCAATGGGGCCTTGTCACCAACGTCGGCGAAAGCCACATCGAGCTTCTGGGCAGCCGCGAGAACATCGCCCGCGCTAAGGCCGAGATTGTCCAGGGCATGTGCGCCGCCGGCGACTTCTCGCCGTTGCTGGTTTTGGGTGGCGAGGACGACTTTACGCCGTTCATTCGCGATACGTTCGCCCAGCCTGCGGGCATTGACGTGATGCTGGCCGGCGTCTCGGACGACGACGAGGTCCGCGCACGCGACATTCGCGTCGACGACGAGGGCCATCCGGTCTTTACGCTCGACTTTGGTCAGGGCGACACGGTCGATACCATGCTGGCCATTCCCGGCGTGCAGTCCGTGCCCAATGCCGTTAAGGCCGCCGCGGTCGCCTATCGTCTGGGCGTGACGCCCGAGCAGATCGATGCTGCCTTTAGGGGCCTTACGATCACCGGCCACCGTCAGGAGATCAAGCGCGCCAAGAGCGGAGCACGCATCATCGACGACTCCTATAACGCCAGTGCCGAGTCTATGGCTGCCGGCCTCGATTTGCTGTGCTCGCTTATTTGTGACGGTTCGCGCATGGCGATCCTGGGCGAGATGGGCGAGATGGGCGACGAGGCCCCCCGCATGCATGAGCTCGTGGGCGCCTATGCCGCCGCCAAGAAGCTCGACATGCTCGCGTGCGTCGGCGGCGAGCTGGCTCAGCTCATGGCCGATGCCGCACGCATGATGGGTATGGATGAGGACCGCATCCAGGTGTTCTCCGATTATCAGCAGGTGCTCGACCGCATGGGCGGCGCGCTTGAAAATCATGATGTTGTACTGGTCAAGGGTTCCCGTTTTGTTGAGCTCGACCGCTTTGTGGAAGGTGTGTGCTAGCCCATGTTCGGCAATCCCTCGTATCCTACGTATCAGGCCTTTTTGGGACTTGGCATCGCTGCCGCCATTGCGTTGCTGCTTATGCCGTGGTGGATCAAGCTGCTGAAGGTCGAGGGTATCGGCCAGCAGGTTCGAGCCGACGGCCCCAAGCGTCATTTGATTAAACAGGGTACGCCTACCATGGGCGGCGTCATCATCCTTGTCGCGATCTCGCTGACCTGCCTGCTGATGGGCAAGCTCACCACCGAGCTTGTGCTCGTGCTGCTTGCAACGCTGGCCACCGGCGTTCTGGGTCTCATCGACGATCTGACCTCCGTCACGCATGGTCGCTCGCTCGGCCTGACGCCTCACGCCAAGATGATCGGTCTGACCATCATCTGCGTCACCTTTACCGTGCTCGCCGTCAATTGGTGCGGCGTCGCCCCCGAGATTCGTTTTCCTGGCGGCCTGACGATTGACCTCGGTGTTCTTTCGACCACCATCTGCGGCCTTTCGTTTCCGTGGCTCTACATTGTATTTTGCTGGCTGATGATCGCCGGTCTTTCCAATGCCGTGAACCTGACCGATGGTCTGGACGGCCTTGCCGGCGGCACTTCCATGATCGCCATGCTCGCCATGGCCGCCATGGCGTTTTTGCACGGTGACGTGAACCTGTCCATCTTCTGCACGGCGTGCGCCGGTGCCTGCCTGGGCTTTTTGTGGTTCAATTGCTACCCGGCGAGCATCTTTATGGGCGATACCGGCTCGCTTGCCCTGGGTGCCGCTTTTGCCTGCACCTCCATCATGACCAACACCGAGGTCGTTTCCCTCATCATCGGCGGTCTGTTTATCGTCGAGACCCTGTCGGTCATGATCCAGGTCGTCTATTTCCACTTTACGCACAAGCGCGTCTTCCTTATGGCGCCCATCCATCATCATTTCGAAAAGAAGGGTTGGGCCGAGACCAAGGTCGTTATCCGTTTTTGGATTATCGCCGCGGCCTTTGGCGCCGTTGGCCTCGCCCTGTTCTTCCAGTTGGGATAGTGGTCTTTCATGTCTCTTGCTGATGTCTTTAGCCTACTTGTTTTGGGGCAGGGTAAATCCGGTCTCGATGTCGCCCGTTGGGCGTTGGCTCACCCCGAGCGCGTGAGCGCCACGACCGTGTATGGCGGCGGTACCTCCGAGCCCAATGACGCCACACGTGCGCTCGAGGCGCAGGGCGCGTCGTTTGTCTACGGCACCGAGCAGGTCGAGGGTGCCTATGACGTGTGCGTGACATGCCCGGGTATCTCGGAGTTTTCGGCCTTCTTTAAGGCCGGGCGTGAGCATGCCGCTCAGATTATGGGCGAGCCCGAGTTTGCCTATCGCCTGTCTCCCCAAAATTGGATCGCCATCACGGGCACCAACGGCAAGACAACTACCACGTCGCTGACCGATTATCTGCTCAAGGCCGCCGGTGAAGCCAGCGTGGCCGTCGGCAATATCGGTGAGCCGCCGGTGAACGAGATCGACGGCCGCGCACACAATGAGTGGTTTGTGGCCGAGCTGTCGAGTTATCAGATTGCTACGACAGCCGAGCTTCATCCTCGCGTGGCGGTGCTGCTCAACATCACGCCCGACCACCTGGGCTGGCACAAGAGCCACAAGAACTATGCGCTTGCCAAGATCAAGTTGTTCGAGAATATGGTCGACGACGACCTCGTGGTTATCGACGTTGAGGATGCCGGCATCCATGAGTTCGATGAGTACATCTACACATCGGGTCGCCGCATCTGCAAGGTCGCTTTTGACGAGCCCGAGGGTGCAGACGCCGCCTTTGTGCGCGATGGCAAGATGGTCGTGCGCCTGAAGGGCGTCGAGACTCAGTTTGTCGCCACGTCCGAGCTCAAGATCTCGGGCCATCACAATGTCATTAATGCCCTATGTGCCGCCACGGCTGCTCTGGCCGTCGGTGCCGATCCCGAGGGCGTTTGCCGCGGTTTGGCATCGTTCCAGCCACTCGAACACCGCGTGGAACCCTGCGGCGAGATCGATGGCGTGCGCTACGTCAACGATTCCAAGGCAACGAACACCGATGCGGTCGAAAAGGCCCTGACGGCGTTTCCCGACGACGATGTGATCTTGCTGCTCGGCGGCCACGATAAGGGTACCCCGCTTGCGGACTTTGCCCGCGTCGTTATGGACAACGTGCGCTCGGTCGTTTGCTTTGGCGATGCGCGCGAGCGCTTTACCGCCGCTATGGACGAGGCCGATGTCGATGGTGACGTGGATATCGCCCAGGCCGATGATCTACGCGATGCCGTTGACGTTGCCCGCTCGCTCTCGAGCCGCGGCGACGTGATCCTGCTTTCGCCCGCCTGCTCTTCGGACGAAGAGTTCTCGGGCTATGAGGAGCGCGGCCGCGTGTTTAAGGACTATGTGGCCCAGCTTGCCGCTGCGGCGAAATCGCAAATGGAATAGGGGTTGCCGGTGAGAGAGGAGAGCCCCCGAAGTGATATGAGGAGGCCCGACTCGGACCGTGCTTCCTCGCTGCGTAGCACGCCGCGTTCCGGACGCGGCGGGCAGACGTTCGGTGAGCGCTATATTGCCGGCGTCCCCGCCCGCATCATGCGCCCCCGTTTGATATTTATGGCTTGCCTGTTTAGCTTGGTTTGCTTTGGCTTGCTGATGGTGTACTCGGCATCTTCGGTCGAGGCACTGCACGAGAATGGTACGGCGACGTTTTTCCTGTTTCGACAGGCCGCGTTTGCCGGAGTTGGCGTGCTGGCTATGGTTGCCATCGTGCGCATCTTGCCGGACAGTTGGTTTGGGGAAGACGTGCTCAGGATCTTCCTCATAGGCATGATGGGGCTACTGGTTCTGGTGTTCTTTATGGGTAGCGGCAGTCGTGGCGCCACGCGCTGGCTCAACATCGCCGGTATTCAGTTCCAGCCGTCTGAGTTTTTAAAGCCGTTCGCCATCGCGTATTCGGCCATCATGCTCGACCGCATCTTTTCGCCCGGCGGCAACATCAACGAGTTTCTTCGCAAGATGGGTGGCTACCTGGGCATTTCGCTCTTTCTGATCTTTGTTCAGCCCGATTTTGGCACCGTTCTGATCATCTTGCTGACCCTCATGTGCATGGCGTTGTTTGCGGGATTGGACCCCAAATATATCGTTTGGACAGTCGTTGCCGGCATCGCCGTCATTGCGATCGCCCTTATCGCCGAGCCGTATCGTATGACGCGTGTCGAGGTTGCTTGGAATCCTTGGGCAGACGAATATGGTGACGGCTATCAGGCCACGCTTGCCATCATGGCGTTTGCCTCGGGCGGCCTGTTCGGTCGCGGCATCGGTAACTCCACCATGAAGTACTCGTATTTGCCCGAGGCGCATAACGACTACATCTTGGCTATTATCGGCGAGGAAGTTGGCTTTATCGGAACCGTGCTGTTCTTCTTGGTGTTTGCGATGCTGATTTACTCGGCGTTTCGCATTGCCGAGCAGGCGACCGACCGTCGCGGAGCACTTATGGCGTCGGGTTCCGCGGTCATCCTTGCGGTGCAGTTTTTGATCAACGCGCTGGGCATTCTCAATGTGTTTCCCATGACGGGCAAGCCGCTGCCGTTTATTAGCTACGGCGGCTCCTCGATTATTGTGTCGCTTATGCTCGCCGGTCTGATCCTGCGCGTTTCGTATGAGAGCGCACGTCGCGATGAGTACGACCGTCGCCGCGAGAGCTTTGCCGTTATGGATGAGAGTACCGCCGGCGTGCCCCACGTGCGCGGCGAGCGATCTTCACGTAACGGCTTTACTGTTCTGGATGGCTCTGCGACCGAGCCGGCAACCCGTCCGCGTCAGCGAACGGCGCCGCAAGGTCGTCCGCAGCGCCCCACTCCTCGCAATGCGGGCGGCGGATATAATCGAATCGATTTGAATTCGGACCCGTCGGCGCGTTTGCGCACCGATGACCAGGGACCGCGTGTACGAAGGGATTACCATGACCGATAAGATGACCGTTGCTATTGCAGCCGGCGGCACGGCAGGACATATCAACCCCGCGCTCGCCTTGGCCGAGGAGCTGCGTGACCGCGGTCATCACGTTGTGTTTGTGGGCCAATCGCGCAAGCTCGAGGGTCGTCTGGTTCCCGAGGCCGGATTCGATTTTGTGCCCATCACGGTCACGGGCTTCGATCGCTCCCGTCCCTGGACGGCACTGACCTCGCTGTGGCGCGTCAACAAGGCGAAGCGTGCGCTTGCCCGTCACTTCTCGAAGGTTGGTAAGCCCGATGCCGCTATCGGCTTTGGTGCTTATGTTGAGGTCCCGCTGCTGGGTTGGTGCAAGGGCGCCGGCGTTCCGTATCTGCTGCATGAGCAGAACTCTGTTCCGGGCCTGGCCAACAAGATGATGAACTCCCACGCCGCCCGCGTGTGCATCTCGGTGCCGGCAGCGCGCTCGGTCTTTGAGCGCGAAGCTGACCCTGACCACGTGCTCATGACCGGCAACCCCGTACGTCGCTCGGTGATCGAGGGCGATCGCGCCCGCGGTCGCAAGACGCTCGGGGTGCCCGAGGACGCGACGCTTCTGCTCGTCTTCGGTGGTTCACTCGGTGCTCAGCATCTCAACGAGCGCGTTGCTTCGCTCAAGAGTGAGCTGCTGACCCGCGAGAATCTTTATATTTTGCATTCGACGGGTGCCGACGGCTTTGAGGAGACCGAGCGCGCTTTGGCGCTGACGCCCGAGGAGGCGAAGCGCTATCGTGTCCAGCCCTACATCGACAACATGGGCGATATGCTGGCTGCGGCCGATCTGGTGCTCTCGCGTTCCGGTGCCTCGAGCGTGGCCGAGATCGCCGCGCTTGCCGTGCCCTCGGTACTCGTGCCGTATCCGCACGCGACGGCCGACCACCAGACCACGAATGCGCGTTACCTGGTCGATGCCGGTGCCGGCGTGCTTTGCGCCGATGCCGATATCGATGCCCCTGCCTTTGCCGACGAGCTGCTGCACCTGATCGATGACGCTGCGGCGCGTGATGCCATGCGTCAGGCGGCGCGTGGCTTAGCCCAGGACCGTGCCGCCGCACTTTTGGCCGACGCGGTAGAGGGATTGCGTTAGTTAGACGGGATATCGCCGGTCGCCCTCGCGCGGATGCGGTAGGTGCGGTACAGTTAACGGGTTACAGGCAGTGTTTACGCAAGGAGTACACGAGCACATGGCTGATTCCCAGACTGCAACCTCCGCGCCCGAGTTCAAGAGCGCCCACTTTATCGGTATCGGCGGCGCCGGCATGAGCGGCATCGCCCTCGTCCTGCACGAGCGCGGTTATACCGTTACCGGCTCCGACCTTAAGACGTCGCGTTATATTCGCCAGCTTACCCGCGCCGGCGTGAAGGTCCACGTGGGCCACGAGGCTGCGACGATCGACGAGGTCAAGCCCGACGTGGTTGTGGTCTCCACCGCTATTCCCGAGTCCAACCCCGAGCTCGTGCGTGCCCGCGAGCTTGGTATTCCCGTGTGGCCCCGTGCCAAGATGCTCTCGGCTCTGGGCCATGGCTACACCACCGTCGCCGTCGCCGGCACGCACGGCAAGACCACGACCTCTTCGATGTGCGCCACGATGCTCGACCGCATGGGTCTGGACCCCAGCTTTTTGATCGGTGGCATCGTCGAGGGCTACGACACCAACGGCAAGAACGGATCGGGTGACTACTTTGTCGCCGAGGCCGATGAGTCCGACAGCTCGTTCCTGTTCCTGAACCCCAACGTGGTCATCGTGACCAACGTCGAGGCCGACCATCTCGATCACTACTCGGGCATCGAGGAGATCGAGGCCACCTTTGCCAAGTTTATGGGGCTGGTGGGCGAGGGCGGCACCGTCATCGTTTGTGGCGAGGACCCGCATCTGGTCGAGCTTGCCAAGTCGACGGGCCGTCATGTGCTTTCCTATGGCTTTGCCGAGAACAACGACATCGTCTGCGTGCATCCGGATGTCAAGGGCATCCAGAGCGACTTTATCGTTCGCTTTGAGGACGGCACCGAGCACGCTGTCGAGATTAAGAGCAACCCCGGTCGTCACAACATGCTCAACGCCACGGCCGTCTTGACCGTCGCCCATGTCCTGGGTCTCGATATCGACGCCGCCGCTAAGGCACTTTCGAGTTTTGAGGGTGTCCGCCGTCGCTTTACCCACGTGGGCGATATCGACGGCATCACGGTGGTTGACGATTACGGCCATCATCCCACCGAGATCAAGGCGACGCTCGCTGCTGCCTCTTCGCTGGGCTACAAGCATGTCGACGTCGTGTTCCAGCCGCACCGCTATTCGCGCCTGCAGGCTCTGTGCGATGACTTTGCCGATGCCTTTGCCAACGCCGATAAGCTGCTGCTGATCGATGTGTTCTCCGCCGGCGAGATGCCGATTCCGGGCGTTACCTCCAAGATGCTCGCAGATACCGTTCGCGCCAAGCACCCCGGCAAGGAGGTCGTGTACTGCTCCAGCCGTCTTGAGCTCAACCAGGAGCTTGAGAAGCTCGTGGGCGAGGGCGACCTGCTGCTCACCATGGGTGCCGGCGACGTTACGACCGTCGGCCCCGAGTTCATCGAGTATCTGACTGCCAAGAAAGACGCTTAACCCCTATGGGTCTGTTTAACGCCGTCATGGCGCTTTCGGGCATGATCGACACGGACGTGGTCGAGGACGAACGTCTTGCACGCCATACAAGCTATCGTATCGGCGGCAAGGCCGACCTCTTTGTGACGTGCCATAGCTACCATGCCCTGCGTCGCGCCGTGGCGGTGCTTGACCGCGAGCAGGTGCCGTGGGTGATTATCGGCAAGGGGTCCAACCTGTTGGTTGCCGATGCCGGTTATCGCGGCGCCGTTATTTCGCTGGGACGTGAGTTTCAGCGCACGGTTGTTGCCGAGGACGGCTGCACGCTGACCGTTGGTGCGGGCGTGATGTTCGCGCGTTTGGTCAACGATGCCTTGTCGCGCGGACTTTCGGGCCTTGAGTTCGCTGTCGGTATTCCCGGTTCGGTCGGCGGCGCCGTGTCCATGAACGCAGGTACGCGGACCGAGTGGATCGGCTCTCTTATCGAGGACGTGGTCACGTTTGATCCGGCGTCCGGTATTAAGCACTATGCAGGGTCCGAGATCGCTTGGGGGTATCGCGAATGCAGCCTGCCGCGTAACGAGATCATTCTCGAGTGCGTGCTTAAACTCAAGCCCGCACCCAAGGCAGACATTCGCGAGCGCATGGAGCGGTACCTGACGCGCCGCAAGCGCACGCAGCCCATGGGCCGTGCATCCTGCGGATCGGTCTTTCGTAACCCGCCCGATGCGAGTGTGGGCAAGCTTATCGAGGATTGTGGATTAAAGGGTTTTTCGGTTGGCGGTGCGGAAGTTTCGCCCGTACACGCTAATTTTATCGTTAATAACGGAACCGCCTCGGCCGATGACGTGGCCGCGGTTATCAGGCATGTGCACGGAAAGGTGAGGGAGGCGTATGGCATCGAGCTCAGACCGGAAGTTAAATTCCTCGGCTTCTAGAGCATCGAAACCAACCTTCCGCCGCGCCGGAGGGCGTTCCGGCGCACCTGCCCAGCCTCAACTTAAGCCCGCCATGCCCTCTAAGTCTGTTGGGGCCGTTCGTCCTGCCAAGCGCCCGGTCGTCGGCTCGCAGCTGGGAGGACGCCCCGCTTCTAAAAAGGCGAGTCGTCCGGCTTCGCGTCCTTCGGTGACGCCCAAGCCGGCGATGGGCACCAAGACCTCCCGACCCGTGGCGACGCCCAAGCCTTCGCTGGGGGCTCGTGCGTCGCATGCCAGCCGTACGTTGGCTGGCGCTAAGCCGCGTTCACTGACATCGGTGCCCGCTGCCAAGGCGTCTTCGGCAAAAAAGGGCATCAATCCTCTGTCATCGCTCGGTGCCATGGCGGGCAAGGCGACCGACGCCGCTTCTGCCATTAAGGGTAAGGGCAAAATCGCGGGCGGCATCCTGGCAGCCGTGGCCGTACTTGCCATTATTGCCATCGTCGTCATCAACTCTGGCCTGTTCGCCGCCACCGATATTCAGATTCATGGCAGCGAGCATGTGACCAAGCACGACGCCATGCAGCTCATCAATCTTCCCGAGAACACGTCGCTCTTTAACGTGGATCCCGATCAGATCACCGAGGGCCTCAAGCAAAACCCGTGGGTCTCGGGCGTGGATGTCCAGCGCCAGTTTCCCCATACGCTTATCATCACGCCGACGGAGCGTAAAGTTATCGCCATTGCGTATATCAGCTCCGACGACCTTGCCTGGGCTATCGGAGACGATGACACCTGGATCGCTCCGCTGTCGACGTCTGTCGAGGTGGACGACCAGGGGAACGTCATTACATCGGGGGAAGGTGCCAACACCCTGACCGGCATCGATGCGGCCTTAGCGCTTGCCAAGCACTACGGCGCCGTGCTGTTGACTGACGTCTCGGCCGATGTCGCACCGGTTTCGGGTCGGGCGGTGAGCTCCAAGGCCGTCAAGGCCGGCCTGGATTACGCACGCGGTTTTTCGAGCGAGTTCTTGGGACAAGTCAAGGATATTTCCACGCCTTCGGTCGAAGCCATCTCGGCAAACCTCAATAACGGCATTGAGGTGTCGCTGGGCGATTCGGACGATATCGCCAAGAAGGAACGCGTAGTCACCAAGTTGCTTTCGCAGGTAGAGGGCGTAACCTATATCAATGTGCGCTCTCCGGGCAACTACACGTTTAGGAACGCACCGACCGCCTAGCATCCTAAACGGCTTTGTTGAGGGGCCATACCACGCCGTTTATCTGGTTTGTTTGGTTTTCACGGTCAATTATTTGACTGATACGTTCATAATGTGCAAACATAATACGGTTTACCTTTGCATTTACTTTCAACCTGAAGGTTAATGTGCGCAGGGGTCAACCCATGCTATGGCTATAACCTTTGTTCGGAGGACCGACATGCACGAGACAGAGATCAACAACTACCTTGCCGTCATTAAGGTGGTCGGCGTCGGCGGCGGCGGTACCAACGCGGTCAATCGAATGATCGAAGAGGGCATCCGCGGCGTCGAGTTTGTTGCCATCAACACCGATGCTCAGGCGCTCGCGATCTCTGATGCCGATATCAAGGTGCACATCGGCACCGACCTTACCCGCGGCCTGGGCGCCGGCGCCAACCCCGAGGTTGGCCGCAAGGCTGCCGATGAGTCCCGCGACGATATCGCCGAGGCGCTCGCTGGCGCCGACATGGTGTTCATCACCTGCGGCGAGGGCGGTGGCACCGGTACCGGCGCCGCTCCCATCGTTGCCGATATCGCGATGAACGAGGTCGGCGCACTGACCGTCGCCGTCGTGACCAAGCCCTTCACCTTCGAGGGCCGCAAGCGTAAGAAGAGCGCCGAGGAGGGCATCAAGACCCTCTCCGATTGCGTCGACACCATGATCGTTATCCCTAACGACAAGCTGCTCGACATCGCCGAGAAGAAGACCACGATGCTCGAGGCGTTCGCGATTGCCGATGGCGTCCTTTCCCAGGGCACCCAGGGCATCACCGACCTCATCACCGTCCCGGGTATCATCAACCTGGACTTCGCCGATGTTAAGACCATCATGAAGCAGGCTGGTACCGCCATGATGGGTATCGGTACCGCTTCTGGGGACACCCGTGCCGTCGACGCTGCCCAGCAGGCTATCTCCAGTCCGCTGCTCGAGAGCTCCATCGATGGTGCCACGCGCGTGCTGCTCTCCATCGCCGGTTCCAAGGACCTGGGCATCCAGGAGATCAGCGACGCCGCCGACGTTGTCGCCAATGCCGTCGACCCTGAGGCCAACATCATCTTCGGTACCGTTGTTGACGAGTCCCTGGGCGACCAGGTGCGCATCACCGTTATCGCTACGGGCTTCTCCGACTCCAACGTCAACCGTCAGGACGAGCTCTTCGCTGCTCAGCAGTCCCAGAGCAAGGCCGCCGCTTCTGCCGAGCCGCAGCGCACCGCTCCGGCTGCCAGCCCCGCTCAGGCTGCCCCGACTCGCAACGTTGGCGGTACCGAGCTGCCCAACTTTGGCAACGATCAGTTTGAGCTTCCCGACTTCCTCAAGCGCGGCAGCTTCTAAGTCGTTCTTCGCATTGTTTTGCACAGGGGCGCGTCCGTATGGATGCGCCCTTTTTGTTTCTCGTTTGTAAACGAAAGCCTCCAATCTCCTTACGTTCCCTTTACGTTTGGTCCCTACCGCTGCGGGTATCCTTTTAAAGAAGTATGGCAGCCGTATGACACGGACTGCTGCGGCTTCGCCGCGATACTTGTGTTATTAGGAGGCTTTAGTATGGCAGCACGTGCGGACAACGTTTCGCGTGTCGACCATGATGGAGTTACGTTGGTAGAGGGCGCGACGCACGATGTCCGCTTTGCCTTTACCGAGCGCACCGGTGGCGTTTCCGAAGATGCGTACTCCTCGCTCAATCTGGGCTCGCATGTTGGCGATGACCCCTTTACCGTTCAAGAAAATCGTCGCCGCGTACTCGAGGCCATGGGTGCCGCCGAGTGCGAGCACAACTTGCTTGTCCCCAATCAAGTACACGGTGACCATGTCGTGACGGTGACCTCGAACGGCGCCGAAGATCTCGAGAACATTCGTGAGCAGATTGCCGAGGGCTGTGATGCCCTCGTCTGCACGGCGCATAAGGTGCCCGTGATGCTCTGCTTTGCCGATTGTGTTCCCGTGGTGCTGGTGGCTCCCGGCGGCTTTGCCGTGGTGCATTCTGGCTGGAAGGGCACGATTGCACGCATTTCCGCCAAGGCCTGCCAAGCACTCTGCGAGGCGGCTGGCTGCACGCCGGAGGACATCTCTGCTTATATTGGGCCCCATATCCTGGGCGACGAGCATGAG
>UROR01000058.1 GCA_900549535.1 uncultured Collinsella sp.
TTTTGGGGTGCAGTTCAGTCATTGGGGACGTTCTTAAATGACTACCTTACAGCTCCAGCGCGTCGGCGACTTCGGCAGCGCAGGCCAGGGCATCGGCCATAGCGTTCACCACGAGCGAGCTGCCGTTGCGAGCGTCGCCGGCAACATACACCGGCGCGGCATCCGCGGCGACGCCGCCGACACGCGCCGCAAGATGCGAGCCCTCGGCAGCCATCACAGGCAGCGGACGACCAGCAGTGGCAACGGGCACGCCAACGGCGTCGAACACACCGTGCTCCGGGCCTGTAAAGCCGCAGGCGACGAGCACCAGCTGCGCCGGCACCTCGTGCTCGGAGCCCGCGATGCGCTCGGGCTTGCCAGCCGACCAATCCAGATCGACCACGCGCAGGCCCGCGGCCGCGCCCTTCTTGTCCAGCAGCACCTCGAGCGTATCCACGCCCCAAGCGCGCATCTCGCCGCCCATGGCAGCGATGGCCTCCTGCTGGCCGTAATCGGTCTTCTTCACGTTGGGCCACTGCGGCCAGGGGTTGCTCGCCGCGCGCGCATCAGGCGCCGCCGGCAAGAACTCAAACTGGCGCACGCTGCGCGCACCCTGACGTACCGCGGTGCCCACGCAGTCGTTACCGGTATCGCCGCCGCCGATGACCACGACGTCCAGGCCGCGTGCATCGATGACAGGCTCGCCGCCATCGAGCACCGAGACGGTCGAGGCCGTCAGGTAGTCCACGGCATACACCACGCCGGGTGCGTCAATATTCTCAGCAGCCAGCCCACGCGGGACGCGAGCACCGGCAGCCACCACGACGGCGTCAAAGCCATTGAGCTTGGCCGCCACCGCAGGGTTCGTAACGTCAGCACCCAGCTCGAACACAATGCCCAACTCGCGCATGAGCGCCACGCGGCGCTCGACCACGGACTTCTCGAGCTTCATGTTGGGGATGCCGTACATGAGCAGGCCGCCCGGACGGTCGTCGCGCTCAAATACCGTCACGCGGGCGCCACGACGTGCAAGCTCCCATGCCGCCACCAGGCCAGCGGGGCCGGAGCCTACCACGGCCACCGCGGGCGCGTCCTCCCCCGCCGGCTCAAAGCGGCGCGGATCGCCGTTTGCCCACTCGTGGTCGCTGATCGCGCGCTCGTTGTCGTGAATCGTCGTGGGCTGACCGTCGACCGAGCCCAGGTTGCACGCTGCCTCGCACAGCGCCGGGCACACGCGGCTCGTGAACTCGGGCATGGGCGAGGTGAGTGACAGACGCTCGGCAGCCTCGTCCCAGCGGCCGCGATACACCAGCTCGTTCCACTCGGGAATCAGGTTGTGCAGTGGGCAGCCACTCGGGCGCGCCTTGCCAAAGCTCGCGCCCATCTGGCAAAACGCCACGCCGCACATCATGCAGCGGCTCGCCTGGGCGCGACGTGCATCGTCATCGAGCTCCACGTACAGCGGATCGAAATCGCGGCTGCGCTCCTCCACGGGGCGAAGCTCGTGAGTCACGCGATCGATATCAAGAAAAGCACCGGGCTTACCCATGGCACTTACGCCTCCTTCTTGGTCGAAGCAACAGAGCTGGCAGCTACGGACGCAGCGCCCGCAGCACCGCCCGCGACATCAAAGCGAGCGACATCCGCGGCGCTCGCGCGACCGGTCACGATGTCAAACGCCAGCTCCTCGGCCTGCGCATGCGTCTTGCCCACGGCCTCGGCCGCAGCGACAATCGCCAGCACGCGCTCGTACTCGGTCGGAATGACCTTCACAAAGTGCTTGCTCATCGTCTCAAAGCTGTAGAGCAGCTTAATGCCACGCGGGCTCTGCGTCGCGTCCACGTGCTCTTGGATGAGCGCGCGAATCTGCACAAGCTCGTCGGCCGTCGGGGCCTTGAGCTCCACACTCTCGTGGCTCACGCGGGCGTCGAGCGTGCCGTACTGGTCAAAGACGTAGGCCACGCCGCCCGTCATTCCGGCGGCAAAGTTCTGCCCGACCTCGCCCAGGATGAGCGCCAGACCGCCCGTCATGTACTCGCAGCCATGGTTGCCGCAGCCCTCGACCACCACGGTGGCACCGGAGTTGCGCACGGCAAAACGCTGGCCAGCAAGACCGTTAATGAAGCCGCGGCCGCTCGTGGCACCAAAGAACGCAACGTTGCCCACGATGATGTTCTCGTCGAACTTGTAGGTCGCATGCGGGTTGGGGCGCACCGACACCTCGCCGCCCGAAAGGCCCTTGCCAAAGTAGTCGTTGGCGTCGCCGCACACGTTGAGCGTAATGCCGCGCGGCAGGAAAGCGCCAAAGCTCTGACCGGCCGAGCCATCGCAATCGACGATGATGGAGCCGGCGGGCAGGCCCTCGGGATGCGCCTTGGTCACCGCGTTGCCCAAGATAGTGCCCACGCAGCGGTTGACGTTGGCGATATCGGCGCGGAAGCGAATCGGACGCAGGTGCGCACGGGCATCGGCCGTATAGGGCACAAACAACGTGGAGTCGAGCGTCTTGTCGAGCTCGCTGTCCGCAGCCATCTGGGGCAGGAAGTGACGGCCGTCGGCACCCGGGATATGGGCACCGAACTCGCAGGTCGCGCTCGCCAGCACGGGCGACAGATCGAGCAGGTTGGCCTTGCGGTTGCCCGCGACCTCAATCTGGCGCAAGCACTCGGGATGGCCGACCATCTCGTCGACGGTGCGGAAGCCCAGGCTCGCCATGACCTCACGCAGCTGCTCGGCAACAAAGAGCATAAAGTGCTCGACGTGCTCGGGCTTGCCGCGGAAGCCGCGACGCAAGCGACAGTTTTGCGTGGCAATGCCGGCCGGGCAGGTATCCTGCTGGCAGTCGCGCTGCATGAGGCAGCCCATGGAGATGAGCGGCATGGTCGCAAAGCCAAACTCCTCGGCGCCCAACAGGCAGGCGACAGCAACATCGGTGCCGTCCATGAGCTTGCCGTCGGCTTCGAGTACCACGCGCGAGCGCAGGCCGTTTTGCAGCAGCGTCTGCTGGGCCTCGGCAAGACCGAGCTCCAGCGGCAGACCGGCGTGCCAGATCGAATCGCGCGCCGCGGCACCGGAGCCGCCGTTGTGGCCGCTGATCAAAATCTTGTCGGCGGCACCCTTGGCCACACCGGTGGCGATGGTGCCGACGCCGGCCTCGCTGACCAGCTTGACCGACACGCGTGCGCCAGGATTGGCGTTCTTAAGATCGAAGATAAGCTCTGCCAGGTCCTCAATGGAATAGATGTCGTGGTGCGGCGGAGGCGAGATCAGGCCGATACCGGGCGTGGACTGACGGACCTCGGCGATCCAGGGGTAGACCTTCTTGCCGGGCAGGTGGCCACCCTCGCCGGGCTTGGCGCCCTGGGCCATCTTGATCTGAATCTCGAAGGCGCTGCAAAGATAGCGGCTCGTCACGCCAAAGCGCGCGCTTGCCACCTGCTTGATCGCTGAGTTCTTGGAGTCACCGTTTGCCAGCGGCGTCTCGCGACGCGGGTCCTCGCCGCCCTCGCCGGAGTTGGAACGCCCGTGCAGGCGGTTCATGGCGATGGCCATGCACTCGTGTGCCTCTTTGCTGATGGAACCGTACGACATGGCGCCGGTGTTAAAGCGGCGGACGATGTTGAGCGCGGGCTCCACCTCGTCGAGCGAAATCGGCGTGCGGCCGCTGGCATCAAAGTCGAGCAGGTCGCGCAGGCGTACGGCACGGCCGGTGCGGTGCAGGCGGGCGCTGTACTCCTTAAAGGTGTCGTAGCTGTCCTCGCGGCAGGCGGTCTGCAGCAGGTAGACGGTCTGCGGGTCGATAAGGTGATCCTCGCCGCCGAGCGGGCGCCACTTGGTCAGACCCAGCGTGGGCAGCTGATCGGGAGCCGGGCTCTTAAGGATAGCGAGCGCGGCGTCGTAGCGCTCATTCTGCTCGCGCTCGACGTCCTCGACACCCATACCGCCCACACGGCTCACCGTGCCGGCGAAGTACGCGTTGACGAACTCCGGAGTGAAGCCCACGGCCTCGAAGATCTGCGCGGAGTGGTAGCTCTGCACCGTGGAGATGCCCATCTTGGACATGATGGAGACGATACCTGCCGTCGCAGCCTTGTTGTAGTTGTCGATGCCTTGCTCGGCCGTCACGTCCAGGTCGCCACGTGCCGCCAGATCGCGGATGCACGCATGCGCGTTGTACGGATAGATGCCACTCGCGGAGTAACCCACCAGCGCCGCGAAGTCGTGCGGGGACACGGCGTCGCCGCACTCCACCACGATGTCGGCAAAGGTGCGCACGCCGGCACGAATCAGGTGATTGTGAACGCAGCCCACGGCGAGCAGCGACGGCACGGGCACCTCGCCCGCGGCAGCGCGGTCGCTCAGCACCACGATGTTCACGCCGTCGCGGACCGCGGCCTCAACATCCTCTGCAAGCTGCTTGAGCGCAGCCTGCAGCGCGCCCTCACCCGCGTCGCGGCGGTACACGGCACGGAAGCGACGGGTCTTAAAGCCCACACGGTCGATTGCGCAAATGCGGTCGAACTCATCCTCGCTCAGCAGCGGACGCTCCAAGCGCACCAGCTGGCAGGCCGTGCGGGAATCCTCGAGCAGGTTGCCGTGGTTGCCCAGGTAGAGCGTGGTCGAAGTCACCATGTGCTCGCGCAGGGCATCGATCGGCGGGTTTGTGACCTGGGCGAACAGCTGGTAGAAATAGTCGTAAAACGTGCGTGTCTTCTTGGACAGGCACGCCAGCGGCGCGTCGATGCCCATCGAGGCGAGCGGGGCCTTGCCCTGCTGGGCCATGGGACGCACGACTTCGTCAACATCATCCCAGTGATACCCGAGCTTGGCCATGCGCACGGCGGCGGGCACCTCGGCGTCCTCGGCGGGCGCGGGCGCTGCAGGCTTGTCGAGCGCGTCGAGGGTCAGCGTCTCCTCGGCGATCCAGTCGCGGTAGGGTTTTTCCTTGGCGTAGCGGGCGCGCAGCTCGTCGTTGTAAATCACGCGGCCCCGGGCAAAGTCCACCTCGAGCATCTGGCCCGGTCCTAGGCAGCCGCTCGTCAGGATGTTCTCGGGGCTCACCTCGATGGTGCCCACCTCGCTCGCCAGCATAAAGCGACCGTCGCGCGTCACATAGTAGCGGGCGGGACGCAGGCCGTTACGGTCGAGGGCGGCACCCAGCGTGCGACCGTCGGTAAAGGCGATGGCCGCCGGGCCATCCCACGGCTCCATGAGCATGGACTGGTAAGCGTCGTAGGCGCGGCACTCCTCACTCAGGCTGTCGTTGTGGTCCCACGGCTCGGGCAGCAGCATGGATGCGGCACGCGTGAGCGGACGACCGTTCATGACCAAAAACTCAAGCACATTGTCCAGAATCGCGGAGTCGGAGCCCTCGCGGTTGATGATGGGCATCACGCGCTCAAGATCGTGCTGCAGCACGGGGCTGTACAGGTTGGGTTCGCGGGCGCGAATCCAGTTGACGTTGCCCTTGAGGGTATTGATCTCGCCGTTGTGGATGATAAAGCGGTTGGGATGTGCGCGCTCCCAGCTGGGCGTGGTGTTGGTGGAGTAGCGCGAGTGGACGAGCGCCACGGCCGTTTTGACGGCGGCGTCGTTGAGGTCGATGAAGAAACGGCGCATCTGCGTGGCCACAAGCATGCCCTTGTACACGATGGTGCGCGAGCTCATGGAGCACACATAGAAGATCTTGTCGCGCAGGGCGAACTCAGCGTCGGCCTTCTTTTCGATGGTGCGGCGGCACACGTACAGGCGACGCTCAAAGGCATCGCCGGCGGGCGTGTCGTCCGGACGGCCCAGGAAAGCCTGCAGGATAGTAGGCATGCAGGCGCGGGCCGTCTCGCCCAGGTCGTGCGGGTCGACCGGCACCTCGCGCCAAAAGAGCAGCGGCACGCCGGCTTCGGCGCAGCCCTCCTCAAACACGCGGCGGGCATCCTCTACGCCCTTGTCGTCCTGCGGGAAGAACAGCATGGCCACGCCATAGTCGCCCTCTGCCGGCAGAATCTGGCCGCACTTTTGGGCCTCTTTACGGAAAAAGTGATGCGGAACCTGGAACAGGATGCCGGCGCCGTCGCCGGTGTTCTTCTCGAGTCCCGTACCGCCGCGGTGCTCCAAGTTGACCAGAATGGACAGTGCGTCGTCCAGAATCTGGTGATGGCGCTCGCCGTTGATATCGGCAAGCGCGCCGATGCCACATGCATCGTGGTCGAATTCGGGGCGATAAAGGCCCTGCTGCTGAGCGGAATCTGCCTGCATCGCGATCCTCCCCTAGATATTTAGACAGTCAGTTGAATAGGCATACTAGGAGCATCGCCGGTCCGTTGTGTTTCCCACCCGTTTCGAAACAATCGCGTAACGCACGCCCCACGAGTGGACACCGCCGACCTCAAGGGCGACAACATAGGCCCCAAGTTCGGCCTGTTAGCTCACCACTTCAAACATCTCAATCTGTAACAGGAAGGCCCAATTACGACGACTAACTGTTACAGATTGAGATGTTTTCGAGAGACATTCCGAATGTCTCGATCTGTAACACCTAGGCCCAATTTCCATCCCTCGTTGTTACAGATCGAGACATTTCGGCAGCCCCCCTTCACCATCCCATTCAAATAGAACAATTTTGTTAGTCTTGGTTAACTTTTTGGCCTAAAACGGGTATCCTTTGCGGCGTCAAGCAAACGGCACGCACACCGTGCCAGATCAAGGAGACCCCTATGGCACACCAGACAGACCAACAGACAATGCAACTTGTCCTTATCCGTCACGGAGAGTCCGAGTGGAACAAGCTCAACCTGTTCACCGGCTGGACCGATGTCGAGCTCACCGACACGGGCCGCGAAGAGGCGGCGGCAGGCGGCCGCGCCCTCAAAGAAGCCGGTTTCGACTTTGACGTCTGCTACACTTCGCGTCTCAAGCGCGCGATCCACACCCTCGACATCGTGCTCGGCCAGATGGATCGCGAGTGGCTGCGCGTCATCAAATCCTGGAAGCTCAACGCGCGCCAGTTTGGCGCGTTGGTGGGTCTCAACAAGGCCGATGCCGCGGCGGAGCACGGCGACGAGCAGGTGCTCATCTGGCGCCGTTCCTTCGATGTCTGCCCGCCGGCGCTCGAGCCGGGCGACGCGCGCGATCCCCACACCCAGGAGCAATACCGTGACGTCGCGCCCGATCAACTGCCCTATACCGAGTGCCTCAAGGACACGATAGCCCGCGCCTGGCCTTATTTCGAAGACGAGATTCGCCCAAGCGCGTACTCATCGCCGCACACGGCAACTCCCTGCGCTCACTCGTCATGAAGCTCGAGCACCTCACGCCCGAGGAGATCCTCAAGGTCAACATCCCCACCGGAGTGCCGCTCGTCTACACCTTCGATACCGATTTCAATGTCCTCGACAAGCGCTACATCGGCGATCCGGCGACCATCGCCGCCAAGATCGACGCCGTGGCCAATCAGGGCAAAGCGCACAAGTAGCCCCAACCCAAATCCGACGCGTGGCGCCGCACGACCCAGATGCGACGTCATGCCGCCCATATGCAGGAGCGCACCATGCTCAACCATCTCAAACAACACTTTGGCTCCCGACGCACCGGTGGTCACGGAGGCCTAGACATTGCGCGGCATATCGGCCCCGGGCTGCTCGTGACCGTCGGCTTTATCGACCCGGGCAACTGGGCCTCCAATATGGCCGCGGGCTCGCAGTTTGGCTACGCGCTGCTGTGGATCGTCACGCTGTCCACGATTATGCTCATTGTGCTGCAGCACAACGCGGCACACCTGGGTATCGCAACGGGCGCCTGTCTTGCCGAGGCCACGACACGCTACCTCTCCCGCTTCGTTGGACGCACGGTACTCGTCAGTGCTTATCTCGCGACCATCGCCACCGCCATGGCCGAAGTCCTGGGTGGCGCGATTGCCCTTCAAATGCTCTTTGGGCTGCCCGTGCGTGCGGGCTGCATCATCGTGGCGGCAGCATCGATGGCGATGCTCATGACGAGCTCCTACAAGCGCGCCAAGCGATGGATCATCGCCTTCGTAGGCGTGGTAGGACTCTCGTTTTTGGCCGAGCTTGCGCTGGTCAAGGTCGACTGGCCGCAGGCCGCCGCAAGCTGGATCACACCCAGTATGCCCAGCGGCTCGGCCGCGATTATCGTGAGTGTCCTGGGTGCGGTCGTTATGCCCCACAACCTCTTCCTGCACTCCGAGGTCATCCAATCCATGCACTTCGAAGGCCAAGGCGAGAAAGTTATCGAAGAGCGTCTACGCTACGAGCTCTTCGACACGCTCTTTTCGATGGGCGTGGGCTGGGCAATCAACTCGGCCATGGTCATCCTGGCCGCAACGACCTTCTTTGCGCACGGCATGGTCGTAGACGACCTCGCCGTCGCAGCGGCCACGCTCGCCCCCATCTTAGGCCCGGCGAGCTCGACCATCTTTGCGGTAGCGCTGCTGTTCGCGGGTCTCTCGAGTAGCGTGACAGCGGGCATGGCGGCGGGAACCATCACCGCGGGCATGTTCGACGAGGAATACGACATCCACGACCGGCACTCATCGATTGGAGTGGCGGTCTGTTTCGTCGGCGCAGTGGCGGCGTGCCTGATCGTCCCGAATCCTTTTGAGGGTCTCATCTGGAGTCAGGCGCTGTTGTCGCTTCAGTTGCCGATTACGGTCTTTGTGCTCATACGACTCACCAGTTCGCCCCGCGTCATGGGCAAATACGCCAACTCGCGCCCGCTCAACACGCTGCTCGTAGGGATCGGTGCCATCGTGACGATTCTCGACATCGTGCTGCTAACGGGGATGTAATTGGGATGGCGTGACTGTCCAGATATAACGTCTCAATCTGTAACACGTAAGGCCGTTTTAAACCGTCAGATAAATCAAAAGGGTCCCGGCCGGGATATCCGACCGGGACCCTTGGACAGAGCTATGTGTTGCCGTGAGCCGTGTGCCGACGAGCTACTCCTCGACGAGCTCAAACTGATCGGGACCGACGCCGCACACCGGGCACACATAATCCTCGGGCAGCTCGGGCGTATCGACCTCAACCTCGTAACCGCAAACGACGCACACGAACTTATACGTCTTCTTCTCCTCAGCCATGATGTTCTCCTCTCGAACGCGACTGGTGATGTACTTCATTTATCAGTATAGATTCTCAATAATATAATGCAAGTATTTTTAAAACATTTCTAGCCTTGATACGAGGACGCCTTCGGAGGCGTCTTGCCCTTCAGGACCTTATGGTAGTAATCGTAGGTGAGCGGCGTCTCGTCACTCAAGCGCTCGGCATCCTCGACCTCGCCGATAAACAGTAGATGCGTGCCAACATCCACAGTGTCGATCAAATGGCAGCTAAACAGGGCCGCCGCGTGCTCGGGCACATAGGGCATACCCAGAGCCGTCTCGCGGGTCTCGTATTTGGCAAACTTGTCATAATCGCTGCTGATGCGGAACCCAAAGTTGCCGATATAGAGCATATCGGCGGTCTGATCGATCACGGTCAGCGCGAACGCTTTGGCCGAAGCGATGACGCCCGAGGTGACGTTGTCCTTGTTCACGGCAACCGAAATGCGCGGCGGCATGGACGTCACCTGCACCGCTGTGTTGATGACGCAGCCGGCGCGCAGCCCGTCTGCCGCGGCGCTCACCACGTACAGGCCGCTCGGCATGGTAAAGAACGCAGTTTTGTCCATAACGATCACTCCCCTAGCTCGGGTTGGAACCTCATGGATGTATGTACCCACAAAAAAGGCAGCGCCCATAACGGACGCCGCCTTTGAAACATATGTGTCAGAACAGTAAGAAAGATGAGACACCCGCAGTTGCGGTGAAATAGGGACTGAATAGCCCCTCAAACAGGCAAAACAGTCCGTATTCCACCGCAACTTATGAAGGACGGTCAGCGGTTGCGTTCCTTGAGGGCGCGGTCGATCTCGCGTTGGACATCACGCTTGGCCATGTCCTCGCGCTTGTCGTAGAGCTTCTTGCCGCGACCCAGGCCCAGCAGCAGTTTTACGCGACCGTCGGTATTAAAGTAGAGCTCCAACGGAACCAGCGCATAACCACGGTTGCGAAGTTTGCCGTCAAGAAAGTCGATCTCCTTGCGGTGCAGCAGCAGACGGCGCCGACGGTCGGGATCGCGATTCCACACGCCACCATGGCTATAAGGGTGGATATGCAGGCCGACGAGCCAGCACTCACCGCCACGAATCAGTGCGAAGGTATCGGTAATCTGGCACGCGCGCTCGCGAATCGACTTGACCTCGGTACCGCTCAGCTCAATACCGCACTCAAACGTCTCATCAATAAAGTACTCGTGATGTGCCGAGCGATTCTTGGAAATGAGCTTGTGCTCGCGCTTACTGGGCATCGCCGGCCTCCTTGGCGCCATCGGCGTTTGAGCCCGCAGCCTCGCGCTTTGCCCTGCGCTCGGCATTAAGCTCGGCATCGCTCTCGCGCACCAGCTTGATAATCGCCGCGCATGCCTCCTCGCCCACCAGGTCGCGGGCACGGACCGTCAGACGCGTAGCCTCCTGCTTGTCGCCGTCGCTTGCAGCATCGGTCGCGCACATGATCAGGCAGATGGCAATCTCGGCCGAAGGCGAGGTCGGCACGCCCTGCAGGGCTAGCTCACCCATCACATGGTCGTCACTCTCGTCCGCGGCATCCGGATAGGTGGTATGGATCTTGTTGAGCAGGCGCGTCGTATGCGCATCGTTGGGCGCCAGGCGCAGCGCCAGACGCGCGCAGCCCACGGCAGCCGAAATGTTCTCGGTCTCGGGCTCCAAGAAGTACTGACCCAAATTGGTGTAGGCGCGTGCGGCGCACTTACCGTCGCTCGCGCGCTCCAGCACCGAGAACGAGAGCGATGCCCACTCCTGCTTGTCCTCGAGCGCGCGGAACAGCTCGGCCAAGTCCAAGCGATAGTTGCAGTTCATGGGATCCCAGCGCACGGCCTGCATCAGGGCATTCCGAGCACTCACATAATCCTGCTGGCGAATGTAGGCAAACGCCATGTCGGAGTATAGGCGGTCAAAGGGAACCTCGACCTGCACCAGCTCGCGCGGATCCTTCTCCACGCGGCGATAGGCCAGGCGCTCAAACTTGCTGTCGAAGCTAAAGTACTGGCGCTTCTCCTCCGTCTTGCACTCAGCGTCGATATACTCCTCGGCGAGCTCCACCAGACGCTCAAGCAGCGGCGTCGCCGTAGCCAGGTCGCCCTGCGCCAGATAGTTCTCGGCATACGTGATGTCTTCCAAGCTGATAGGCAGGTCCATGACAACTCCTCGGTCCGGGCGGCAGACTCAACGCGCGCCTTAAATATCGGTCAATACACAAAACCCGGGTCTCTTACGAGGCCCGGGCGTTCAATTTTGGTAGCCCGTACCAGATTCGAA
>UROR01000059.1 GCA_900549535.1 uncultured Collinsella sp.
ACCGATGCCGATGCCGCCCGCAGGAGGCATACCGTACTCGAGGGCGCGCACGTAATCCTCGTCGTACTCCATGGCCTCGTCGTCGCCGCCGGCCTTCTCGGCCATCTGGGCAGCGAAGCGCTCGGCCTGGTCGACCGGGTCGTTGAGCTCGGAGAACGCGTTGGCGTACTCGTGACCGGCGATAACCAGCTCAAAGCGGTGCGTCAGGCGCGGATCGTCCTCAAAGCGCTTGGCAAGCGGGCTGACCTCGATGGGGTAATCGCACACGAACGTGGGGTTGACGATGGTGTCCTCGCCCAGCTCATCGTAAATCTCGGCGATGATCTTGCCAGCAGTCCACTCGGGCTTGATCTCCAGGCCCTTCTCGCGCGCGGCGGCAGCAAGCTCCTCGACCGGCGTGTCGATGGTGACCTGCTTGCCGAGCACGTCGGAGACGATGTCGGTCATGGGACGGCTGGCCCACTCACCAGAAAGGTCGATGGTCTGGTCCTGGTACTCGATGACCTCGGGGTTGCCGATAGCCTTGTTAGCGGCCTTAATGACACCCTGAGCGAGTGCCTTCATGCCCTCGAGGTCGGAGAAGGCACGGTAGGCCTCCATCGTGGTGAACTCGGGGTTGTGGGTAAGGTCCATGCCCTCGTTACGGAAGATGCGGCCGATCTCGAACACGCGCTCAAAACCACCGACGATGCAGCGCTTGAGGTGCAGCTCGGTGGCAATACGCAGGTAGCACTCCTGATCGAGCGCGTTGAAGTGCGTGATGAACGGCTTGGCCGTGGCACCACCCTGGATGGTCTGCAGGATGGGGGTCTCGACCTCCATGTAGCCGTCGGACTCCATAAAGCGACGGAAGGTGGAGAGAATCTGCGAACGCTTACGGAAGGTCTCGCGAACGTCGTCGTTGGCGATCAGGTCGACATAGCGCTGGCGATAGCGGGTCTCCTTGTCGGAAAGACCGTGGAACTTCTCGGGCAGCGGACGAACGGCCTTGGCAAGCAGGGTCGCGCTCTTAGGGGCAACGGAAAGCTGGCCACGCTGGGTGCGCACGACCACGCCGGTCACGCCCAGGATGTCGCCCAGGTCGAGGGCCTTGAGCGTACTCCAGGCAGCCTCGTCCATGTCGTTGATGCGGCAGAACAGCTGAATCTCGGCAGTCGCATCGCGCACGACGATGAACATGATCTTGCCCTGACCGCGCTTGGCGACCACACGGCCGGCGATCTTCACGACGTCCTCGGTGTCCTCGCCATCGGCAAGCTCGGCGTACTTAGCCTCGATATCGGCGACGTAGTCCTCAAGCTCAGAGTGCTCGGGATAGGGGTTCTGGCCCGCCTCGAACAGGGCGGCGCGCTTGGCCAGGCGGGTGGCGCGCTCGTCGTTGAGCGTCGATGCCTGATCGGCGGCGTTCTGGTTCTCTGCCATAAGTTAGCTCCTCAAACTAAAACGCTCCCCAGGATTCGGTCCCAGGGAGCGAAAACATACCTTTACGCGGGACCGTGGTCTAGCGTGCGATCTTGGCGATGGTGTAGACGCGAGTCTTGCCGGAAGGCGTAACGACCTCGACGGAATCACCCTCGCCGTGACCGATGATGGCGTGACCGACCGGAGACTCGTTGGAAATCTTGTGCTCGAGCGAGTTGGTCTCGGTGGTACCGACGAGCGTGACTTCCATGACCTCGCCGTTGGGATCAATCAGCGAAACGGTGGAACCGATGGAGACGGTCAGATCGCCCGTGGTGGCAGCAACCTGAGCGTTGGCAAGAATGGCCTGGATCTCGGCGATACGAGCAGCATTCTGGGCCTGCTTGTCCTTGGCGGCATCGTACTCGGAGTTCTCCGAAAGGTCGCCGAACGCGCGGGCTTCCTTGATGTCCTCGACGATCTCCTTGGCGTAATCGCCCTCACGCCAGGCGAGCTCCTCGACGAGCTTCTGGCGGCCCTCAGCGGTCAGTACGATCTGGCTTGCGTCCATACGGATATCTCCCCAACTCTGATCAAACAATCAACTGTCAACAAAACGAAAAAGACCGGCTAGCCTGCGGGCAAGCCGGTCAGGTGCTCACCCCAAAGGGATGGGACTACTCTGCGTCCGCGTCGCTGTCCTCTGCCTGCTTCTTCTTGGCAGCAGCGAGCTTGGCCTCGAGCTCAGCGATCTCCTTGTCCTCCTCGGACTGCTCGACCACGACCTCCTCGGCCTGCTTGGTCTCGGCCTTATCGTCGCCCTCCATACCCTCGCGGATATTCTTGACGGTAGAGCCGAGGGACTTGCCGAGCTTCGGCAGGTTCTTGGGCCCGAAGATAATCAGGACAACGACGAGAATAATGATGAGCTCAGGAGCCCTCAGTCCAAACATGTAGACCTCCACAATACAGCGAGACAAGCTCGAATGAGTATACCGCGGGTATCGCGGTATCACAACACTAGCTAAAAAAAGGGACCGCAAGAAGCGGTCCCTCCTCATGCTCTGGTCGGGTTGACTGGATTTGAACCAGCGACCCCTGCGTCCCGAACGCAGTGCTCTACCAAACTGAGCCACAACCCGTTAGCTCGACTATAATAACAAAGATTTTCGCCGCGTGCTAGAGAAATTTTTATTTCTTTGGCGCGTCAATTTGAACCGTGTTGGGAATAAGCTCAGTCGCGCAGGCCCACCAGCCACTTTGCTGGGCAGCATCGGCACGCCTTTCGGCCGTGGCAGCGGTGTCGCAAATGGCAAACGAGCAGGCACCCGATCCGCACACATCTACAGCAATGGTGCCGTCCTGTTTACGCAGCCAATCGAGAACCGTTTGAATCTGCGGCTCCATCTGTGCGGAAATGACACCCAGGTTGTTATGGATGAGCGCATATGCCGTCTCGGCATCACCAGCACGCAAGGCAGAAGCTATCGCGCCAGGCTTGTCCGCAGGCACCGGGGCCTCGTCAAAACATCGATAGGCTTCAATTGTCGAAACGCTCGCCTCCCGCGGCTTAACCAGCACAACGGGCGTCGCGGGCAGCACGGAGTACTCAGTTGCCAGCACGTCTCCCCCACCTACGTAAAACGCAGGGCTCGCGTGCAAAAAGAACGGGACGTCGGCACCAATGCCCCGTGCAATGTCATCGAGCGCGGGGTCGGTGCGATCAATTCCCCAGAGCTCCGCCAAGGCGGCAATGACCGCGGCCGCATCCGTCGAGGGGCCGCCCAAGCCGGCGCACAATGGAATGCGCTTCTCAATCGTCACGCAGATGTTTGCCTCGCGACCATAATGCTCGGCCATAGCAACCGCAGCCCGATACGCCGTATTCTTTTGCATGGGAAAATCTGATGCCGGAACCGTCTGGACGGTCAGCGCCTGCGCCGGCGCGACCGTCACGGTATCGGAAAGACCGACAGCTGCCATCAGGGAATCGACCCTGTGGTAGCCGCGGTCATCGCGCTCGGTATGAACCCCCAGGTAGAGGTTAATCTTTGCCGGCGCGGAAAGAGTCAGGGACCAATCGGTCACCGTTAATGCTCCTCGAGCTGATTGCCGAGCGGGGTAAAGATATGCTCGCCGCTCTCGGGGTCGAACAACTCGACCTGGCCGGTGAGGACATCGATGTACTGGTAGGACTGACGCGACTTGCGGCCGCGGCGCTCGTCAACCTCGACGATAAAGACGGCGGGGTGGACGCTCTTGATGGTGCCCATGCGCTCGACGACGCGGGTGCGGCCCATGTTGGCCTTAACCTTGACGCGATCGCCCACCATATCGGTCAGCTTCTCGTGGATGTCGTCGACATGATTGACTTCCATCTCTTCCATGAACAGGGCCTCCAGAAGGTGCAATTCAAAAAGGGGATAATACCCCTAAGATAGACAAAACTCTAATACTATAGCACCCTGTTGTGGCCATACGCAACTAGCTAAATAAGCCCCGTCCCAAATACGTACCAGACGACAACCTCGCATGACCAGTTGTTACGCGGTTTGGTAAAACCGCGTAACCTAAAGGTTGTCGGTGTCCAAGACGATGGTGAATGGGCCGTCGTTGACCAAGTCGACTTTCATATCGGCGCCAAAGATACCGTGCGCCACGTGTTCGACATCTTGACGAACGAGCGTCAGGAAGTACTCGTAGAGCTCGTTGGCGACATCGGGGGCGCCGGCATCCGTAAACGATGGGCGGCGACCGTGGCGGCAGTCGGCGAACAGCGTGAACTGCGACACTACGAGAACCTCGCCGTCGACATCGGCAAGCGCCAAGTTGGTCTTGCCGTTCTCGTCCTCGTTGATACGTAGCCCGCGGAGCTTGCCCCACAGCTTGTCGGCCTCGGCACGTGTGTCGCCGTGACCCACGCCCAGCAGCACCAGGTAGCCGCGCCCAATGCGACCCACGCATTCGCCATCGACCGTCACGCCGGCGTTGAGCACGCGCTGCACCACCGCACGCATGGCCTACTCCTCGCCCGTCAGCTTGGCGGACAGATGCTCGAGCGCGTGGAAACGATGGCTGATGGCGTTCTTCTCGTCAGCCGTCAGCTCGGCCATGGTCTTGCCCGGCGTGTCGACCGGCAGGAACAGCGGGTCGTAGCCAAAGCCGTGATCGCCGCGGCCCTCGTGTGCGATAACGCCCTCGCAGGCGCCCTCACCATAGGTGACCAAACCGTCCGTGTCGATGAGCGCGACGACGCTCATAAAGCGCGCAGTGCGGTCCTCGTCGGCCACGCCCTCCAGATTTACGAGCAGCTTGGCGTTGTTGGCGGCATCGTCTCCGTGCACGCCCGCATAGCGCGCGCTATACACACCGGGCTCACCGTCCAGCGCGTCGACGACCAAGCCCGAATCGTCGGCAATGGCCATAAGGCCCGTCTCCTCAACCGCGGCTTGGGCCTTGATGATGGCGTTCTCCAAAAACGTCGTGCCGTTTTCCTCGGGATCCTCAAAATCACCCAGCTGGCCGAGCGCCACAAAGCGCACCTCGGGCATGACCTTGCCCAAAATGGCCTCGATCTCGGTGAGCTTATGGGCGTTGCCCGTTGCCACGACGATGGTCGCCGCCGGGTCGAGGGTGTCGATGTCAATCTTCTCAAGTGCCATGACTGGCCTCCTTGTCTCTATAGCAAGCCGCGTGAGGGGCGTTTGGGCACTTGACCCCTCCCCTCTCAGGCGATCGGACCTTTCAACGCAGCATTTCAGCAGATAAAACCTACCAAAATAAACCTGTCCCTTTTTGGCAGGTTAGGCGATGGCTTGGCGCTGAAGCTCGATGAGCTCGGCGACACCCTTGTCGCCCAGGTCAAGCAGGGCGTTGAGGCGTTTGCGGTCGAAGGGCGCCTGCTCGCCGGTGCCCTGGAGCTCGATCATCTCACCGGTATCGGTGGCGACGAGGTTCATGTCGACCTCGGCATGACTGTCCTCGGAATAATCGAGGTCAAGCAGCGTATTGCCGTCGACAACGCCCATGGAGATGGCAGCCACCTGACCGATAAGCGGGATGCGCTCGATCTTGCCCGCCTCGACCCACATGGCGAGGGCGTCGTGCAGTGCCACCCAGGCGCCGGTGATGCTCGCTGTACGCGTGCCGCCATCGGCCTGAATTACATCGCAGTCGACGGTGACGGTGTACTCGCCGAGCGCCTTCATGTTGACGACGGTACGCAGGCTGCGGCCAATGAGGCGCTCGATCTCCATGGAGCGACCCTTGCGGTTGGCGTGCTCGCGCTTGCAGCGCTTGCCGGTCGACGCCGGCAGCATGGCGTATTCCGCGGTCACCCAGCCGGCCTTAGCTCCCTTTCGCCAGCCCGGCACGCCCTCCTCGATAGTGGCGGCGCACAGCACGCGCGTGTCACCGAACTCGGCCAAACACGAGCCGTGGGCGTGCTTCATGACGCCGCGAGTAAGCTTGATGGGGCGCAGCTCATCGGCGGCGCGGCCGTTGGCGCGGTTGACCTGCATATACTCCATAGAAATTTCCTTTCGACAAAAGATGTGGCGAAGGCTTGGGCGGCTGCCTTACATCTATTTCAGCTCATCGATATCGATATGTTCGATGCTCTTGAGCGGCTGACCAAAGATAAAGCTGCCCGCCACCGCAAACTCGGCAATGTTATCGGCCGTCGTGGCAAAACGATGCTGTGGCTCGGCGGCATCGCCCGCCAGCTGCTCGCGGCGCGTGAGGATATCGGTCAGCTCGCGTGTGGTCTCCTCGGCGGAACTCACGACGCGCACCCCAGGCCCCAGCGCATGGCGGATAGGTCCCACCAACAGCGGGAAATGCGTACAGCCGAGCACCACGGTATCGATACCGTGGTCGCGCAGCGGCTCAACCGTGGCACCCACCAGCGCACGCACGGCAGGCGTATCGAAGATGTCCTCGTTCTCAAGCCACTGTTCCTGCAGATGTGCACCCGAGGCGAGCTCGTGTTCGACAACCTCGACAAAGCTCGAGGCAGGACAGCCGTATACATCGACGCCGGCATCCAGGTCCTGAATGGCGCGCGTGTAGGCGCCCGAGCGAATGGTGAGGTTGGTGGCGAGCACGCCCACGCGACGCGAGCGGGTGCTGTTGATCGCCGCACGGGCACCCGGCGCGATCACACCGATGACGGGAACGTCGAGCACCTGCTGGGCCAGACGCAAGGCCGCAGCGGTCGCCGTGTTGCAAGCGATGACCATAATCTTGACGTCGTGCTTCGACAGCCAACGGCCCGCCTGCAACGCAAACGAGCGCACCTCATCCTCGGTACGCGTGCCGTAGGGACAGCGCTTGGTGTCGCCAAAGTAGTAGACGGACTCGTGCGGAAGTGCCGTTGCGATCGCGCGCGCGACCGTCAAGCCGCCCAGGCCCGAGTCGAACACGCCGATCGGACGCGTGTCCCCGGCCATATTATCAATATCGGACATTACCTCACCAGATTCTCTCTCGAAAAATGCGGCCAATCGTGATGCGTCGCGCTACGAACGGGCTGCGACCAGCAGCTCGGCCGTTGCCACCCAACCGTCGACAATCTTGCCGCGCGTAATATAGGCATTGTCGCAGGCGTCCAAGAACTCCGGGGCACCGGCGCTCGTCAGACCGTTCTCGACCAGGCAGAACATGCCAACATGGTCGGCCATGTAGAAGTCGGACTCGGAGTCGCCGAGCGCAAGCGTCTCCTCGCGCTCGATCCCCAGGTGCTCGCAGAAGCGCGCAATGGCAGCGCCTTTGTTAAGACCCGCCGGATTGATGTTGAAGGCGCGACCGTCCTCGACGCGATTAAGCTCGAGCGTCGTCGGCTTGGACAGGTGAGTCAGATGGCCGTTGCAAGCCCAGACCAGACCGCAGCCGGCCTCGTCCAGGATGGTCTGGACCTCATCGTCGGGCACATCGCCGCGCATGCCGACGGTGACCTCACGGTACTTGTAGCCGGTCGACATGTCGTTGTGGTACTCGATCTTGTGCGGCCAGCGGGCAAGGATCTTCTCGCACACGCCGGTCTGCTCGATCACTTGGTGCGGAGTAAGGCCGCAGGCGGGGTCGTAAGGCATGTCGCCGGTCAGATACTCCCAATCGTTGGCTTTGAGGTCGTACATGACCAGACCGCCCATCTCGCCGATGTAGGAGTTGAGGCCGAGCACGCGCGCGTCCTCGTGGATCATGGTACGGTTGCGGCCCGAGGTGGGAACCACCTGGATACCAGCGCGAGCGAGCGCCACGACGGCCTCGACGAGTTTGGTCGAAGGGTTGCCGTCGTTGTCGCGCAGCACGCACGAGCCGGGCGCGAGCATCGTGGCATCCAGGTCGGTAAAGACGTACTTGACCTTGGCCAAGCGCTCGCGCATCTCGCCCGAAAGCTCGGCAACGGTCGGCAGGGTATTGTGGGACATGGTTACTCCGTTTACGTAGAAGGATTTGGACTTGGACGGCATGTTTTGATTGAGGGAACACGCTTATGGCGACAGCGCACTCAGGGCGCCGCCGCCATCATGGTTCATTAGTCAAACTGGGTAACATCGATCAGGCGATTGGCCAACGAAAGGTCGCTCTCGATGGGCACGAACTCGTCGCCCACGTGCATGAGCTCCTCGTCACCCTTTGCCAGCAGCAAGACAATGGTAGGAGCATCGGGGTTGACGTACTCCTCGCGCGCCGCCTTGAACGCCGCATGCACGGCAGCTTCGCGATCGAGGATGATCTTGTTCGGCGTATCGTCGGGAACATGTTCGGCAAGCTCGCGACAGACCTTCATCGGGTCCTCGTGAGCCGGGTCCTCATTGGCAAAGATCATCAGGTCGGAATACGGTGCGGCCTCGCGCGGAAGCTGCTCGCGGCGCTCCTGCGCCTTGCCGCCGGCAGCGCCAAACACCGCGATGACCGGGCTGGCGGGAAACGCGCGCTTGACCGACGAGAAAAGCGAACGGAACGAAAGCTGGTTGTGCGCATAGTCGACGACGCAGATCACGCGGCCGTCCTTCGACTCCACGACCTCCATACGGCCCGGCACACGCAGTTTGGAGAGGCCCTTCTTGATAGCCTCGATACCGATGCCGATCTCGCGCGCGGCGGCGATAGCGACCAGCGCGTTCTCCACGTTAAAGTCGCCCGCGATGCCCAGCAGGACCTTCTCCCCCGCCTCGGACTCGTCGGCACACAGGCCATGCAAGTTGAACTCGATGCTAAAGCCGACCATGCGTACGTCGCTCGCCCACAGGCTCGCCTCGGGATGCTCGACGCCAACGGTCACCAAGCGCTCGGCCGTCGACGCTGCCTCCAGCACACGGTCGACCTCTTCGGTGCCCAGATTCACCACGGCAGTCTTTGCCTGGTCAAAGATCCTGAGTTTGCTCTCAAAATAATCCTCAAATGTGGGGTGTTCGATCGGCGAGATGTGGTCGCGGCCGATGTTGAGGAAGCACGCCACGTCAAACGGCAGATTCTCGACGCGTTGGTACTTGAGCGCCTGGCTCGAGACCTCCATGACCATGGACTGGCGACCGGACGTGCGGCAGTTGGCGATATGGCGCCAAACCTCGGGGGCCTCGGGCGTGGTGTTGGTGCTCTCGTAGCACTCGATACCATCGTCGGTACTCACCGAGCCGATCATGCCGCAGGACTCGCCCGCCGCTTTGATAATCGACTGGAGCATAAAAGCGGCCGTGGTCTTTCCCTTGGTGCCGGTGATGCCCACGATCTTGACGTCGTGGTCGGGACGGTCGTAGACCTCCGGCGGCAACAGGGCCATGGCCGTGCGAACACTATCAACAACCAGCATCGCAGCACCGCTCTCCTTCGCCAGCGGCTCCAGAGACTCGACCAGCGACTCCTCGCACACAAATGCGACGGCGCCCGCATCGAGCGCCATGCTCAAAAACGCGGGCTTAAAGGCAGCACCTTTACAGAAGAACACGTCACCTGCCGAGACCGCGCGCGAATCAAACGAGCAACCGGTCACGGCACGCTCGTCAACCTGCTCTGATGCGCGCAGCTCGCCGCACACATCGAGCAGCTTGGCAAGCGTATCGACCGTGGTCACGGTCGCGGAATCCGAATGGTGCATCTTTCACCTTTCTCAGCCATTTGGCAGGGACGGTTTTCATAGTAACTGAAACGTGCTCGCGCAAAAACGGCTCCCGGAGGAGCCGTTACGCGCAGGCATTCGTAGGCCGAGACTAGGCAGCCTGAACAGAAGGCTGGCCCTCGTCGATAAAGAAGCGCTTGTACCACACTAGGAACACGAGCGGCGTATAGATCTTGCGCTGGAAATCGCCCTTGCCCGCAAAGTGCAGATCGAGCAGGTGCATGAGCTCGTCGGTATTGAAGAACTCACTTGCCCACGGCGCGGTGAAGTACTCCTTGACATAGTCGTACCACTTTTGCTCGCGCAGCCAGTAGACAATCGGCACCGGGAAGCCCACCTTGGGACGGGTGGCCCACTCATCGGGCAGCGACTTGTTGGCAGCGTGGCGGAGTACCTGTTTGTTGCCGTTCTCGTTGATGCGGTAGCGGTCGGGAATGTGCTCGGCGAACTCCATGACTTTGCGGTCCAGGAAGGGCACGCGCAGCTCCAGCGAGTGTGCCATGCACATCTTGTCGGCCTTGAGCAGAATGTCGCCCGGGAGCCACATGTTCATGTCCAGGTACTGCTTCTTGACCAGTTCGGGCTGACCCTTCACGCGTGCGTAGATGGGTGCAGCGAGCTCGAAGGCGCCGTCGCCGGTGTTGTACTCGGGCTTGAGCACGCCGTCGACCTCGCGCTCCGGCCATACCAGAGCCTGTCCCAGGAACGACTTCTCGGGGATCTCGGCACCCTTGACCAGGAAGTTATGTCCCTTGAAGTACGGCATATGCAGCGCCAGGTTACCGAGCGCGCGGCGGACGGGCAGCGGCACCATCTTTTTGTACTTGCGCACCGGGACCGTATCCTCGTAGTAGGCGTAGCCGCCAAAGAGTTCGTCGGCGCCTTCGCCCGAAAGCACGACGGTAACGTCCTTGCGGGCCATCTCGGCCAAGAACCACAGCGGCACGGAAGACAGGTTGGACTGCGGCTCGTCCATGTGATACTGGATGTCCTCGAGCGCACCGAAGAACTCGTCGGCGGTAATCATCTTGCGAACGTTTTCGACGCCGAGCTTATCGGAAAGCTCCTTGGCGTAGTTGGTCTCGTTGAAGTTCTTGTAGTCAAAGCCCACCGAGAAGGTCTTGTCGGGCATGAGGCAAGCGGCGATGTAGCTGGAGTCGACGCCACCGGAGAGGAACGACGCGACCTTGACGTCGGCGATGCGATGGGCCTCGACGCTCTCGTGCACGACCTCGTCCAGCTCATCGACATACTCTTCGAACGGCTTCTCGACGGCAGAGTAATCGCAATCCCAGTAACGCTCGATGTTCATCTTGCCGGTCGGGATATCGACGGTAAAGTAGTGCGCCGGCGGCAGCTTGTAGACACCCTCGAAGAAGGTCTCCTCAGTCGCCGAATACTGCAGCGTCATGTACGGACGCAGAGCCTTTTTGTTGACCGCCTTGTGGAAGTGCGGGTAGTCCAGGAAGCTCTTGATCTCGGAACCAAAGAGCACGCCCGGAGCGCCGTCGCCCGCATCGGCCATGGGATAGTAGTAGAGCGGCTTGATGCCAAAGATGTCGCGGGCGCCAAAAAGCTTGTTCTTCTTTTTGTCCCAGATGACGAAGGCGTACATACCGCGCAGGCGATCGAGAACGGCCTCGCCCCACTCCTCGTAGCCGTGCAGGAGGCTCTCGGTGTCGGCGCCGCAGTGGAACTTGTAGCCCTTGGCCTCGAGCTCGGAACGGAGTTCTTGGAAGTTGTAGATCTCGCCGTTGAAGACAATGACGACGCTGCCGTCCTCATTGGCC
>UROR01000060.1 GCA_900549535.1 uncultured Collinsella sp.
AGACCGTTCCCTTCTACGCCCTGCTCGCCGCTACCATGATGGCCGCTGGCTTCGACCCCATGGTCGGTGCCGCTACCGTCCTGCTCGGCGCTGGCTGCGGCTGCCTGGGCTCCACGGTTAACCCGTTCGCCGTCGGCGCTGCCGTCGACGCTCTGACCGGCGTTGGCATTGAGGTCAACCAGTCCATCATCATCGGCCTCGGTGCCGTCCTGTGGATTGTCACTACCGCTATGTCCATCTTCTTCGTGATGAACTATGCCAAGAAGGTCAAGGCTGACAAGGGTTCCACCATCCTGTCGATGCAGGAGCTCAAGGACGCCGAAGAGGCTCACGGCAAGGCTGCTTCCGAGGTCCACAAGGAGGTCAAGCTCACCGGTCGTCAGAAGGGTGTTCTGATCGCCTTCGCCTTCACCTTCGTCGTCATGATCGTCGGCTTCATCCCGCTGGCCGACCTCAACGAGGGCGTCGCCAACTTCTTCGACGCTGGCGCTGTCTACGACGCCGACGGTAACGCCGTCGTCCAGGGCTGGTCTGCCCTGATCACCGGCCTGCCCATTGGTCAGTGGTACTTCGACGAGGCTTCCACCTGGTTCTTCCTCATGGCCGTCCTGATCGGTATCATCGGTGGCCTGTCCGAGAAGCAGATCGTCAACACCTTCATCACCGGCGCTGCCGACATGATGTCCGTTGTTCTCGTCATCGCCCTCGCCCGTGGTATCTCCGTCCTCATGGCTAACACCGGCCTCGACGTCTACGTCCTCGACGCTGCCGCCAATGCTCTGGCTGGCCTGTCCGGCGTGATCTTCGCTCCCATGAGCTTCCTGGTCTACTTCGGCCTGTCCTTCCTGATCCCCTCGACCTCTGGTATGGCTACCGTCTCCATGCCCATCATGGGACCGCTGGCTGTTAAGCTCGGCTTCTCGCCCGAGGTCATGGTCATGATCTTCTCCGCTGCTATCGGTGTCGTGAACCTGTTCACCCCGACCTCCGGTGCCATCATGGGCGGTCTCGCCCTGGCCAAGATCGAGTGGACGACCTGGCTCAAGTTTGCCCTTAAGCTCATCGTCGCGCTCTCCGTCGTCTGCGCCGTCATCCTGACCGTCGCCTGCGTGCTGCTCTAAGTACCCAACGGGTACCCCACGGAAACCTTGACGATCCTGTAAAGGATCACCTGGTCATCGTCTGTCCGGTGGGGTCAACCCACCGGTAGACTCCTACCTTTAGCCCCCTCCCGTTCCGTGCGCGGGAGGGGGCGCTTTTTTGTTCCGCGGTTTTACCAAACCGCGGAACCGGTCGACGCTGCGCGCCGCCCAGAACGACAATTTGTCATTCAAAAGGCAAGGCATGACCAGAAGGTCTATGCCTTGCCTTTTTCATGCCAACTTGTACGTCCTGGACGGCGCTCGCTGACTTATGCTCAACCTGCGGCGCTGCCATTGTTGCAGGCAGGGGGCAGCTTGCTCGCTCCGGTGCACGTTTGCTGGCTTTGGCTCTGCCTGTGACGTTTCCATTGTTGGTGCGGAGTGACTTGTTCCCTGCTCCAAATTAGCTACCCCGGGTCCCCGGTGGTTGCGGTGGGCGTGTTTGGTTGGTGCTGTTGATGGTCTGGGTATCGGGGAGGGCGGGCTCCGTTATAATCGCCTAGAACATTAAATGGAAACGGGACGGGAGCCATACATGCGCCAGGGTTTCGACAACGCGAAATATATCGAGCTGCAGGCCGCTCATATTAAGGAGCGCATCTCGCAGTTTGGCGGCAAGCTGTATTTGGAGTTTGGCGGCAAGCTGTTTGACGACTATCACGCGAGTCGCGTGCTGCCGGGTTTTGAACCGGACAGCAAGTTCCGCATGCTCAAGAGCATTGCCGATGACGTTGAGGTCATCATCGCGATCAACGCGAACCACATCGAGAAGAATAAGGCCCGTGGCGACCTGGGCATTACCTATGACGAGGACGTCTTGCGCCTGGTCGACCTGTTCCGCGGCAACGGTTTTGCTGTCGCTGCCGTGGTTATCACCCAGTACGCCGGCCAGCCCGCCGCCGATGTGTTCCGCAATCGCCTGAACGCGCTCGGCATTCCTGCCAAGTTGCACTATCCCATCGAGGGCTATCCGCACGACGTCGACCTGATCGTGTCCGACGACGGCTATGGCAAGAACGAGTTTGTCGAGACCACTCGTCCGCTCGTCGTGGTCACCGCGCCGGGTCCTGGTTCAGGTAAGCTCGCCACCTGCCTGTCTCAGCTCTATCACGAGCACAAGCACGGCACCGCCGCCGGCTACGCCAAGTTCGAGACTTTCCCGGTCTGGAACCTTCCCCTCACGCATCCGGTCAACATCGCCTATGAGGCCGCCACGGCCGATCTCGACGATGCCAATATCATCGACTCCTTCCACTTGGAGGCCTACAACAAGACCACGGTCAACTACAACCGCGACGTCGAGGCCTTCCCGGTAGTCCGTGCCCTGATGGAAAAGATTTTGGGCAAGAGCCCCTACCAGAGCCCTACGGACATGGGCGTCAATATGGTCGGCTTTGCCATCACCGATGACGATGCCTGCCGCGACGCTTCCAAGATGGAGATTGTCCGCCGCTACTTTACCGCGGTCGAAAATGTGCGCCGTACCGGCGTGGGCGATGAACAGGTTGATCGTCTCAAGATCATTATGAAGAAGGCCGGTATCGACAAGAATTACTCGCCGGCACGCTCGGCCGCCCTTACCAGGGAGCAGCTGACGGGTGGCCCCGTAGGCGCCATGGTCATGCCCGACGGCTCCGTGGTGACCGGCAAGACTTCCACGCGCCTGGGCGCCGCAAGTTCGCTCATTATGAACGCCCTTAAGCATGTCTCGGGCGTCGACCTTGAGCTCGAGGTCATTAGCGATGAGGCGATCGAGCCCATCAGCAAGCTCAAGACGCATTTCCTGGGCAGCAAAAACCCGCGCCTCCACACCGACGAGACGCTTATGGCGCTGTCGATCACCTCGGCCACGAGTGAGACGGCCGCTCGCGTCCTTTCGGGCCTGGAGCAGCTGCGCGGCTGCGATGCCTTCTTTAGCGTGATCATCTCGCCGACGGACGAGACGGTGTTGCGCAAGCTGGGCATCAACGTGTGTTGCGAGCCCAAGTTCGAGCGCCGTGGTTTCTTCCACCGCTAAGCCTGGATAAATTGGGCTGAAAGGGGCGCATCGGGTATGCATTCGGTGTGCCCCTTTTATCAACAAAGCTACCGTTTAACCTAAAAATAGCCCGTTTACCTGCCTATAAGCGATTTGGGCGGTATACAATAACCCTAACTGTTTCATCCTTTTGCGGGGATGCCGCATGATGGATGTTGCCGGCCATCATGGGGTGTGCCGGTCGCGCACGGTGCAGGTGATGCCCGTGCTCGGTTTGAGGAGGCTGCCATGGCTGGCAAGGGTCGTGCGAGTGTCAACGATATGAAGCGTGTCGAGGTGCAGGTGCTGATGGAGATCGCACAGCTGTCCGAAGACAACGGCGGATTTTATGGCTTTTCGCGCAAGACGCTTGCCGAGCGTGTGGGGGTGTCTCCGTATCGCGCCCGCGCGGCAATTGAGCGCTTGGAATCCGAAGACATCATTGAGGTCGTCTCGCGCTACAGCGACGACGGCGGCCAGCTCGCAAATGGTATTTGTCTCACGGAGCGTGGCGAATGGTATCTAGAGGGCATCCGTGCCGGTATGCTCGTGAAGGACTTGATCGAGGATGAAGCCGCCGATCGATAACAGCGCACATTCATAGTGGAAACGACGCCGCCTGGGCAACCGGGCGGCGTTTTGTTTCGAGATGGAGAAATGCGATTGCGCGTAAGAAAAATTGTGTGCGGCGCGCGTCGCGAGTATTACAATGAAGACCCGTAAGATGTGTATGGACAACTTCTACGGGAAGCGCAGGTAACTCAATATGACCAAGCATGTGTTCGTGACCGGCGGCGTGGTTTCGTCTCTGGGCAAGGGTATTACCGCGGCCTCGCTGGGCCGTCTGCTCAAGTCGCGCGGCTACAAGGTAACGATGCAAAAGGCCGACCCGTATCTGAACGTCGACCCCGGTACCATGAGCCCGTTCCAGCATGGCGAGGTCTTTGTGACCGAGGACGGCTACGAGTCCGATCTGGACCTGGGCCACTACGAGCGCTTTATTGACGAGAACCTGACCCGCGATTCCAACTTTACGACTGGTGCCATCTATAAGAGTCTGATCGCCCGCGAACGTCGCGGTGACTTTTTGGGCGGCACCGTACAGGTGATTCCGCACGTCACGAACGCCATTAAGGAAAAGTTCCGTCGTATTGAGGAGCAGACCGGCTCCGACGTGGTCATCACTGAGCTGGGCGGCACCATCGGCGACATTGAGTCGCAGCCGTTTGTCGAGGCCATTCGCCAGTATCGCAAGGAGGCCGGTCCCGAGAACGTCTGCTACATCCACGTGTCGCTCGTTCCCTATATCGCCGCCGCCCACGAGGTCAAGACCAAGCCGACGCAGCACTCCGTTAAGGAGCTCCGCAGCTTTGGTATCCAGCCCGATATTATCGTTCTGCGCTCCGACCACCATATCGACGATGCCATCCGCGGCAAGATCGCAAGCTTCTGCGACGTCGACACCGACTGCGTCTTTACCAACGAGGACTGCGCGAGCATCTACGATGTTCCGCAGCTGCTCGCCGAGCAGGACTTTGACCTGCGCATTTGCGAGCGTCTGGGTCTGGACCCGCGTGAGCGCGACATGAGTCAGTGGAACGAGTTCCTGCGCAAGCAGAACCATGCCAACCAGCACGCCGACAAGGTGAAGATCGCCGTCGTGGGCAAGTATACGCAGCTGCCCGATGCCTACCTGTCGGTTATCGAGGCCCTGCACCACGCGGGTGTGTTCTACGATCGCCACGTTGACGTGCAGCTGGTCGATGGCGAGAGCCTCGACGAGCAGAATGTCTCCGAGGTCCTGGGCGATGCCTCGGGCATCTTGGTCCCTGGCGGCTTTGGCAAGCGCGCCCTGGAGGGCAAGATCCTCGCGGCCGAGTTCGCCCGCGAGCACAAGATTCCGTATCTGGGCATTTGCCTGGGTATGCAGGTTGCCGTGTGCGAGTTCGCCCGCAACGTGGTCGGCCTGGCCGGTGCCAGCTCTTCCGAGTTCGATCCGGATGGCCCGTATAGTGTCATCGACCTGATGAGCTCGCAGGAGGACGTGACCGAGAAGGGGGGCACCATGCGTCTGGGTGCCTATCCGTGCAAGCTTGCCGCCGATACCCTCGCGCGCGAGGCCTATGGCGAGGAGCTCGTCTACGAGCGTCACCGTCACCGCTTTGAGTTCAACAACGCCTTCCGTGACCAGCTCGAGGGCGCTGGTCTGGTTATCTCGGGTCTTTCGCCCGACGAGCGTCTGGTCGAGATGGTCGAGCTGCCGCGCGACGTACATCCGTGGTATGTGGCCACCCAGGCTCATCCCGAGTTCAAGAGCCGTCCGACCAACCCGCAGCCGCTGTTCCGTGAGTTCGTGCGCGCCTCGATCGGCCAGCACGAGGGTGTCGACCGTCTGCAGGTGACGCCCAAGAACCTCGCTACGGACTAAGGGTGCCGGAGAACCAAGAACATACCGAAGCTACTCCCTCGTCGCTCGCCGTGGCGGCGGGGGAGTATCTCGATTACCTTGCGGTCGAGCGGGGTTTGGCGCGCAATACGATTGCGGCCTACCGTCGTGACCTGACGACGTACTGCGCCTATCTGGAGCGGGCGGGCATTGTGTCTTTTGAAGAGGTGACCCGTCAGGTCGTGGAGGACTTTATTGCCGATCGCCGCGACGGAGGCTATTCCGACGCCTCGGTGGAGCGCGCGCTTGCTGCCGTGAAGGGCCTGCATGCCTTTTTGGTGCGCGATGGGGCCGTGGCCCAAAACCCGACGGCGGCGTTGCGCCTGCCCAAAAAGGCAGATCGCCTGCCGGAATACCTTTCGGTGGAGGATGTCTCGGCACTGCTCGATCAAGACTTTCCCGAGGGCGAGATGGGGCTGCGCGATCATGCCATCTTGGAAGTGCTCTACGGATGCGGTTTGCGCGTGAGTGAGCTGGTTGGGCTCGATGTGGGCGATATCCATATCGATGACGGGTTTGTCCTGGTGCGCGGTAAGGGCTCCAAGGAGCGTCTGGCCCCGTTGGTGGGAAGCGCGGCTCGCGCCCTGACACACTATATAGGTGACGGGCGCACTCTCCTGGCCGCCCATGCTCACGGGACGGAGACCTCGGCGGTCTTTTTAAATAAGAACGGACGTCGCCTGTCGCGCCAGGGCGTGCATGCGATATGCGAGCGGTACGGGCGCCAGGTGGGGCTGGTGGGGCTCCACCCCCACACCCTGCGCCACTCCTTTGCCACCCACATGCTCGCGGGCGGTGCCGACCTGCGTGTGCTGCAGGAGATTTTGGGCCATGCCGATATTTCGACCACGCAGGTCTACACGCATGTCGACCGCACGCAACTGACCGAGGTCTATCTGGCGGCGCATCCGCTGGCACATCGCTAGCACCTCGCTGACCTGCATATTTATAAATATTAAAGGGGAGGGGCCCCAGATTGCCGAGACGCACTTTTGCGCGCATGGGCAATCTGGGGCCCGCCTCATTTTTCGCCAGACACCGGCGCGGCGGTGGGCCGTGTGTGTCGTGGGTGGGGGAGTTTGGGGGCGATGTGAACGGCGTGTAAAGGGACGTAAAAATCGCCTCAAGGTCAACTTGAAGGTTGAGGTTCGCGGGTGTGGTTCTACAGGTGGCATCCCGCCTTTGCTGCAAACACAACATATTGTGTTTTCGAACATATGCTCGGGGGTGTTTTACAACATATTGGGGGTGGAGAGGTGGGGTGGGGTGGGGGAAGGGGTGGGGAAAGGTGTTGAAAAATGGGGCGGTTCCCCATATTATTGATGACGTCGACAGGCGGGGTGGTTCCCCGCGTACGTGCCATCTGAGTAACCGAGGGGAGGGCGCACATGGGAATGACGGGTGCATACGAGCGCAATCTCGATGCAAAAGGTCGTCTATCCCTGCCTGCACCCCTTCGTGAGGAGCTTGGAGAGCACGTTCGCGTGTTCAAAGCCCTGGATGTCGATGCTCTGTACGTGTTCTCTGCCGAGGCCTTCGATAAGTGGGTCGAAGGACTCTTCGCGGGTCGTGAGGGCCACGAGGGTTTTAACCCGCGTGACATCAACGACCAGAAGCTTATGAGGGCGATCAACAAGCGCACCACGTCGATGGATGTGGACAGCGCAGGTCGTATCGGTCTTTCTGAGTCTCTCCGCAAGCAGGCGAACCTCGACCGCGAGGTCACGGTTGTGGGCAACTACGACCACCTTGAGGTTTGGGACCGCGCTACGGCCGATGAGGACGATGATGACGAGGCCCTGCTGGACCTCTTCTTCTCGTAAGGGCAAGGCACGAGTAACGGATGGAGCGTGGGATCTTGACACAAGAATATCGGCATGAACCTGTCATGCTCGGCGAAGTGCTTGAGTCGCTGCAGCTAAAGAGCGGCTCCGTCGTCTGCGACTGCACCCTTGGCGGTGCCGGCCATTCGGTAAAGATGGCCGCGCAGGTGGGGGAGACCGGCCTTTTGCTCGGCGTCGATCAGGACGACATGGCCCTCGAGGCCGCTGGCGCCCGTCTGGACCGCGAGGTTCCCGGCGTACCGCACCAGCTGCTGAAGGGCAACTTCGGCGACTTGGACGAGCTGCTTTGCTCGGCCGAGGTGCCCGGGGTCGATGGCTTCCTGTTCGACTTGGGCGTTTCGTCGCCGCAACTCGATATCCCTGGCAGGGGCTTTTCGTACAACGAGGACGCCCCATTGGACATGCGGATGGATCCGGGTAACAACACCTTAAACGCAGCTGAGGTCATCAACACCTATAACGAACACGACCTCGCCCGGATTCTACGCGTCTACGGCGAAGAGAAGTTCGCCTCGCAGATCGCGCGCGAGATCGTGCGCCGCCGCGAGCAAGAACCGATCGAAACCACCGGCCAATTTGTCGAGATCATCAAGGCGGGTATCCCGGCTGCCGCTCGTCGGCATGGCGGACACCCGGCCAAGAAAAGTTTCCAGGCCATTCGCATCGAGGTCAATCACGAGCTCGATGTGCTCGAACGAGGGCTTGATGCCGCCACCAGGTGGCTCAACCCGGGCGGACGTATCTGCGTCATCTCGTATCACTCGCTCGAGGACCGTATCGTAAAGAACCACTTTAAGGAGATGAGCCAGGGGTGCACGTGTCCGCCGGAGATTCCGGTGTGCGTGTGCGGCAACGTGCCGATACTCAAGGTCATCACCCGCAAACCCTTGGTTGCCCAGCCTGATGAGGTTGAGCGCAACCCTCGGGCGAGATCAGCCAAGATCCGCGTGGCGCAGCGTCTGTAGGCGCGACCGCGCGATATTGGACCTCCCGCTCGTACCACAAACGAAGCTTAAACACACTACCAACGTACTCGGGATGGGAGGCGGCATATCATGGGCTACAACACCTCAAACGCAGCACTCGCCTATGATATGAACGCCATGCCCGCCTATCGTGAGGCACCGCAGGCCCCCGTTGCTCCCCGCGAGCAGCGCACGCCGCGCTTTGATGTCTACACGGGCGCGGGCCGTCGGGCAAACCAGGCGGTAAGCCCGGTTTTCATGAGCGTTCTTAAAACGTTTTGCATCATTGCGGCCATCTTCATGACGATCGGTGTCGCCCGTGTGGCGCTCGCCGGCGTTACGGCCCAGGTGCTCAACAGCAACGCCGCGCTTACCAACACGCTCGAGAAGGCGACCGACGAGAGCTCCGACCTGGAGGTCATGCATTCGGTCTATGGTGCCGACACGCGCATTCGCGACCTTGCGGGCGCTTATGGCATGGTGGAGCCCAGCGAGAGCGTTACACTTGATTTTTCGCAGGATGCAGCCGCGGGCGCTAGCTCGACCGCGACCGCTCAGTAACAAGACGGTAGCTGAGTATGACAAATGACTATCGCCGCGGCTCCGACGGGGGTCGCGGTTCTGGACGTCCCTCATCGCGGGGACGTTCTGGTTATCAAGGAACGGGTCGGCCATCTTACAACGCGAGGCCGTCCTATGGCAACGACCCCGCGTCGCGTCTCCGTGGCTCGAGTGGTCCTCAAATGCATAACACCAGACCGCGCAAGAGCTCGTCGACCGAATGGCTCACGGGCACGCCGCTGCCCCGTCGCAAAGCCGTCATGGGCTTTATCGGGCTTGGCTTGGGTTTAGGCGTCCTTCGCCTTGCCGACTATCAAATTGTCGAAGCCGATAAACTGCGCGAGCGTGCCGATGCGCGCCGCCTGCTTGCGCAGACCCTTTATGCCAAACGCGGCACCATCTACGACCGCAACGGTAACGTGCTGGCGTCGTCGGTCGAATGTCGCAACATCGCCGTGAACCCCCAGCTTATCGAGGACGTTGACAAGACGGTATCGGCGCTGGTCAAAGCTACGGGCATCGATAAAAAGACCTGTCGCGAGCTCGTTGAGTCGGATGGCACCTGGGTGTATATCAAACGTCAGGTGGACGAGGATGATGTCGCGGCGCTGGAGAAGAAGAACCTGCCAGGCGTGCTCTTTGAGCAGGCCATGAAGCGCGTGTACCCCTACGGCAACCTGGCATCGCAGGTGCTTGGCGTGGTAAACGTGGACAACGACGGTCTGACGGGCCTCGAAAAACAGTACAACAAGCTTTTGACCGGAACCAACGGTTCGCTGGTGCGCGAGCGGGCGAGGGACGGTAGCTATATCGCGGGCGGCGCCTATAAGAAGGTTGCCGCGGTGGACGGCGTGGACATCGTGACGACGCTCGATGTCAATATCCAGCGTGCCGCCGAGGACGCCCTGGCCGAGGCGGTCGAAAAGACCAAGGCCAAGAATGGCTCGGCCCTGGTCACCGATCCCACGACGGGCGAGATTCTGGCGGCATGCTCGTATCCGACATATGACCAGACCGATCTGGAAAACGCCAAGACCGAAGACATGAACTTGCGCCTGGTTACCGATGCCTATGAGCCCGGCTCGGTCTTTAAGACGCTCGTGGCCGGTGCCGGCTTCGACTTGGGCGCCGTGCGCTCGAGCACGTCGTTTGAGGTGCCGGCGAGCATTAAGGTTGGCGACGACACCGTTACCGACGCCGACAAGCGCGACTACACCATGACCATGGACGTGCGCGAGATGATGCGCCGTTCGTCCAATGTGGGCTTTGTCCTGGTGGGACGCAAGATCGGTGCCGATGATTTTGCCACCTATGTGGACAAGTGGGGTATCGGCCATAGCTCCGGTGTCGATTTTCCGGGTGAGAGTCTGGGCATCGTCAAGGAGCGCGACCAGTACGACGGCGCCACGCTGGGCTCGATGAGCTTTGGCCAGGCGCTGTCCGTCTCGCCGATTGAGGTCGCACGTGCCGTGGGCGGCATCGCGAACGGCGGCGTGATGATGACGCCGCACTTCTATAAGTCCAGCAAGGGCGATGAGAAGGACTGGGGCGAAGGCGAGCGTGCGATTTCGGAGGACGCTGCTGCCCAGGTGACATCGTGCATGCAGACGGTCGTGTCCGAAGGCACGGGCGTTGGCGGTGCGGTCGATGGCTATGACGTGGCGGGCAAGACCGGTACGGCCGAGCGTGCTGACGAGAACGGCGGTTACCTCAAGGAGAACTACATGTCGTCCTTTATGGGCTTTGCGCCGGCACAATCGCCCAAGGTGCTGTGCTATATCACACTCGATGGAACGCCGAGCGGCTCGGATGCCGCCGCGGTGCCATTCCAGTCCATTATGGCCAACGCGCTCGACGTGCTGGGAATCCCGCGGACGAAGTAGGGGGTTGCAATCTTGAGCGTGGTCTGCCGTTTGATCTGAAGGGTGTTCACATGCCCTGCACCACGCGCGCATGGCACTGGGATACAATACGCCGATAGCATTATTAGGTTTACAGGGGAGCTGCAATGATAGAGATCGCCGTCAACAACCTCGCGGCCTCAACGGGGGCCCGAACCGTGACGGAAGAAGTCGACCGGGTATGCCGCGGGTGCGTTATCGACTCGCGTCAGGTCGAGGAGGGGACGATCTTTGTCGCCTTCCCCGGCGAAAAGGTCGACGGCAATGATTTTGCCTCCCGTGCCATCGAGTCGGGTGCCGGTGCCGTCGTGATGACGCGCGAGCCCGATGCCGAGCTGGTTTCGTTGGCGCAGGATAAGGGATGCGCCATCTTGCTGACCGACGACCCCGTGGAGTTCTTGCTGCGCCTGGCGCACGTATATCGCT
>UROR01000061.1 GCA_900549535.1 uncultured Collinsella sp.
CTGCCATGAAAAGATTCGTCCCCCGCCTTGCGTTAGCTGCCGCGTTGTTTGCCGGCGCGCTCGCAGGCATCCCAAGCCTCGCTTTCGCGGGGAACCTGCCTGCCGCTATTGACGGCACCGTGACCGTCATGCACACCAACGACATCCACGGCAGCTACAAGTACAGCTACAACGAAAGCAAGGGCACCGGCACCGTCGGCTTTGACGGACTGGCGGTTCTCTATAGCGCCCAAGGCAGCGCCCCCGATCTTCTGCTCGATGCAGGCGACACCTTCCACGGGCAGTCCTTTGCCACCATGAGCGAGGGCAAGAGCATCGCCGAGCTCATGGACACCTTCTACGCCGATGGCTACGACGCGACCACGCCAGGCAACCACGACTGGAGCTATGGCGCGGACAAGCTTCGCACCATGACCGGCTCCAGCACCACCAGCACACCCTTCGCCATGCTTTGCGCGAATGCAACGTCTGCCAACGGCATATGGAAATCAAGCTACATCAAGACGCTCAACCGCACCTGGGAGGACAGTGAAAGTCACTCAACGTTCACCTACCAAATCAAGGTCGGCGTTGTAGGAGCCATGGATGAGTCGCTTGGCTCCTCGCTGCGTGCAGACCTAGTCGCGGGCACCAGCTTCTCGAGTGCCGCGAACGCCATCAATGCCGAGGCAGAGCAGCTGCGCAAGGAGGGCTGCGATGTTGTTGTGTGTATCGCGCACACGCTCGACGCCAAGACCTTTGCCACGCGGCTCCGTGGCGTCGATACCCTTATCGCAGGCCACGAGCACATCAACCTTAACGAGAAGGTGACGGGAGCCGACGGCAAGACAATCCACGTTGTCGAGGCGGGCAGCGCCTTTGCCGAAGTGGGACTGCTTTCCGTCCCCTACGAGTACGACACCAAGGGCACCGAAAGCACCGACGATGACACGGTGGCGGTATACGCAGACAAAAGCGACGAGAAGCTCTATACCGCCAAGGATGTAAACGTTCTTTTGACCGATCCCAACAAGGGCTCCACCTATCAGAGCATCCTTGATGAGGTCCACGACAACAAGATCAAGCCGCTCGACGATGCCTTTAGCGCCGCATCGAGCGAGGTGCTCGGCACGAGCTCTACCAATTATTTCTACGGCGAGAACGCATCTGGCACGCACGGCTGGGAGATGGTGCGCACCACCGATTTCCGCCCCAGCAAGGAGGGCGACATCACCAAGGCCCAGACCATCGGACATGTGATCTGCGGCTCCTATCTTGACCTGACGGGCGCGGACGTTGCCATCGAGAACGCGGGCGGCATCCGCGGCGGCATCGCTGCGGGCGATGTGACCGCCGGCAACGTCATCGCTATCTCGCCCTACGGCAACACCGTGGAGACCTGGACCATGACCGGTGCGGACTTCCTGGCAGCGCTCGAGCACTCGCTGCAGATCAGCGACGAGTGCAATCACAGCTACGAGCTTCAGCAAGCCTACGTAGCGGCCGGCCACACCGAGCAGGAGGCGCAAGACATGTACAAGTGGCGCGACGACTCCGGCAGCGTCCTTTCCTTCGGCGGAATCAACGTGACAATCGATTGGACGCAGCCCGAAGGCAAGCGCATCGTGAGCGCCACGCTCACCAAGGATGGCAGCACGCTCGACCCCGCCAAGACCTACACCGTCGCCACCAACAACTACATCATTACCAACACGACCGACTTCCCCACCTTCGCAAACGCCACCAAGCACACCGAGTGGGGTACCTGCGAGTCAGCGCTAAGGGCGCTGATCGGGCGGGACAGCTGGGAGAGCAAGATGACCTCGCTCGCGGGCACCATCAGCTTTGGATCCGCTGCCGTGGACCCCACGCCCACACCGGCCCCGACGCCTGAACCCTCGCCGAAGACGGACGCGACGACCACGAAGGTCATCACCAAGAAGACGACCGGCAAGCTCGCCGCAACGGGAGACCGCACGCTAGCCGTGATCGGCGCATGCCTCATCGGCGGCATCGTCATCATCATTCTCGGCATTATCTGGAAGCGTCGACGCTAAGCTACACCGCCGGGCCTTGCAGCCCCGCCGCGTAAACCTTATATCGAGCACAGAAGCCCGTCCGAATTTGATCGAACGGGCTTCTTGGTGGGTATCATGGTTGGATGATCATGAGGAGGTTTCCCTACATGGAATTGTTTGAGCCAATTCTTCATTTCTTTGCACAACGATGGGTCCACAACATCATCTGGGCCGGTATCTTGGCCATCGGCACCGCCGTTGCCGCCAAAATCGCGTCCAAGACCCTGCACCACCTGCTTAACCGCGATGATAACCCGCTCCCAGCATCGAGCATCTTCATCAACATCGCGCGCGCCGTCATCTGGATGATCGGCGGCAGCTTTATCCTCGACAACTGTTTTGGCATTAATGCAAACGCCCTCGTCGCCGCTCTTGGCGTCGGCGGCATCGCCATCTCGCTCGGCTTTCAGGACACGCTCTCAAACCTTATCGGCGGCATGCAGGTGACGTTTATGGGCATCATCAAGCCCGGCGACAATATCGAGGTCGGCGGCGTGTCGGGCGTGGTCCAAGACATCACCTGGCGCCACACGACCATCGAGGACGCCTGCGGGCAGACCATCATTGTGCCCAACTCCAACATCTCCAAGAACACGCTCGTGCATCTGATGCCCTTTGGGCGCGTGGCTGTGCCCGTTGCCGTAAAGGACACGTCCAAGTGGGCCTCGCTCGACGCACTGGCAGACGAGCTGACCAGCGCCACCAAAGCCGCCGTGCTTCCCATCTCGGGCTTTGACAAGGAGCCCTACGTACTCTTTAGCGAAATCGGCGGCTTTGGCATCAAAGGAAAGATCATCTTTATCGTCAGCGACGACAGCACTACTTTCACGGCAGCCGACGCCTGCATCCGTGCCATCGCCCCCATCATCGCCTAACCCGCCAAAAAGGGACAGGCACCTTTGTGGTGGTTTTCATTCGTGGTACCATGGTTCATATAGTTGTTTAAACGACTAAGGGAGCAACATCATGGAAGAGGCTTATCGTCAAGCACGCAAGCGCGGCGAGCAGGGACGCCGTCGCGCCATCAGCCAAAGCGAGCACCCGTACCTTACGGACCTCGACGGCCTCGTTGCCCAGCTCCCCTTAGGCCAGCGAGAGAGCGTCGGCCTGAGGGACATTCCGCTCGAAATGGTCGTCGGCACGGTTACCAAGGGCCGTCAGTCTGCCTTTTCGTGCAACTTTATGCCCCTGCTGCCGTTTAGCACCGAGTTCGCCCGCAAGTGGTCCAACCTCTACGACATCCAGGTGACCGAGGGCTATCGCGACCCCATCATCGTCACCGAGTTCATGCATCGGTTCTACGTCCAGGAGGGCAACAAACGCGTCAGCGTCCTCAAATTCCTAGACGCCCCGACGGTTTCGGCCAAGGTCACCCGCCTCAACCCCGGCAAATGGGATTCCGTCGAAAGCCGCCTCTATGGCGAGTTCTGCGCGTTTTGGCGCGTCTGCCCCCTATACGAGATCGAGTTCTCCCGCGAAGGAGGCTACGAAACGCTCGCCAAGATGCTCGGTCAAAACCTTGTCGAAAAATGGCCACAGAAAAAGGTCGATTACCTGCGCCACACCTTCCTGCTCTTTAAGCGCTCCTACCTTCGCGCGGGCGGCAACCACCTGGACATTACGCCCGCCGACGCCATGCTCGTCTACCTCAATGTGTACAACCAGGACCGCCTGCTGGATACGCCGACGGATATCGTCGTAAACCGCCTGTGCAAGATTTGGCGCGAGATGGTCATTGCCGGTAAAAGTGATGAGGAGAAGGTCGATCTTGTCGAGGCGCCGAGTGTCGATGAGGAAGAGGCGCCCGCCAAGTCCACCTCCAGCGTACTCAACTTCTTTATGGGCAAGACCGTTTATTCGGCGGCCAACCCCTTGCGCATCGCCTTTATCCATGAATTCCCCTGCGCCACGTCGAGCTGGGACAGCCTGCACGACCAAGGGCGTCAGTATCTCGATGAGCACTTTGGCGGTATCGTGCGCACCGAGGCATTCGAGGACTGCCACGATCCGGACGTGTTCTACGCCGCCGTGGAAACGGCTGTCAAACATGGGGCAAACGTCATCTTCTCGACCTCACACCGCCTGATGGAATACACGCTCAGGGCTGCCGTCGAGTATCCCCAGGTTCGGTTCCTCAACTGCTCTATCGGCCTTCCCCACCAAAGCGTCCGTTCGTACTTTGGCAAGATGTACGAGGCCAAGTTTCTCCTGGGCGCCCTTGCCGCCAGCATGGCGGACAACCATCGCATTGGCTACCACGCGTCGGTCTTCGCCTCGGGCGCACTCAGCGAGATCAACGCCTTTGCCATCGGCGCCTCGCTGCTCGACCCCCGCGCGCAGGTAATCCTCACCTGGGGCGATGTGCCCGCCGGCGGTCTTGCCGAGGCCATGTGTCGCGAAGGCGTGAGTGTTATGACCGGCGCTGACATGTCAAAGTCGTTGGAGAACCCCACGGCCTACGGACTCCACCGCCTGGTCGATGGCAAAGTTGCCGGCATCGCCATGCCGGTATGGAACTGGGGCCGATACTACGAGCTTATCGTGCGAAGCCTGCTGCATGGCACCTGGGATGAGACCAGTGACGCCAGCCAGGTTCGCGCCGTCAACTACTGGTATGGTATGAGCTCGGGCGTCATCGACATTCGCTACGCTCCGGGTCTGCCCTATCAGACGCGCAAGCTCGTTCAGCTACTGCGCAATGGCATCGTCGAGGGTTCCATCAATCCATTTGGCGGCGAGCTCCATAGCCAAGACGGCGTGGTGCAGATCGAGGGCTTTCCCCCGCTGCCGAGCACGCAAATCGTCGAGATGGACTGGCTGGCCGACAACGTGGTAGGCGCCATTCCGCAGCTCAACGATGAGCCGAAAGTCCACGCCCTATGAAAATCCTTGCCGTAGCCGATACCGAAGAACGATGCCTTTGGGAATGCTTTCGCAAGGAACGCTTTGAGGGTGTCGACCTGATTTTGTCCGCTGGCGACCTGGACCCGGACTATCTTGAGTTTTTGGTCACCGTCATCAACAAACCGCTCATCTACGTGCGCGGTAACCATGACGACCGTTACGCACGCCATGCGCCGGGCGGGTGTATTTGCGTCGAAGACACCGTGTACGTGTACCGCGGCGTCCGCATTGCGGGGCTTGGCGGCTCCATGCGCTACCGAGACGGTGCCAACATGTATACCGAGCGCGAGATGACCAAGCGCATGCGCAAGCTCTCCCGAAAAGTGAGGATGGTCGGCGGCTGCGACATCTTGCTCACTCACGCGCCCGCCGCCGGAGTGGGCGATCTGGATGATCTGCCGCATCGAGGATTCGAGTGCTTTAACACGGCGCTTGAGTCCTGGAGGGCCGACTACATGGTGCACGGGCATGTGCACCAATGCTATGGTCGCGACTTTCAGCGTGAGCGTCGGCATGCATGCGGGGCAATAATCATCAACGCCTGCGGCTATACGCAGTTTGAGCTCGACCAGACGCGCTACCCCGCACGTGGCTGGCAGGCAGCCTGGCTCAATTCGCAAACCATGCGCCGCGAGCTCGAGCGCCACGAGGCAATCGAGTCCTCAACCGCCAGAACACCCTGGTAACCACCTTTAAGGCTTGACGCTGCGCCGGCCCCAAGCACCCCATCTCGCCCCTCAAGCCGTCGCTCGCGTACCAAAGTACGCGTCGCTCCTCTTTCGGGGCGACCTGGGGCACTTGGAACCGGCTCGCTGCGATGCCATAACATTGACGCCAAAGTGCCCAAACCACCACAAAGGTGCCTGTCCCCTTTGTGGTGGTTTTGGCCCGAGATAGCAAGAAACCCGGTCCTGTACGAGGCAGAACCGGGTTTCTTTAGCAATGCTTGCTTTGCTCAGGCAGTAACTAAAAGTTACTCAGCCAGGAAGTCGCGCTGGACAGCGGGATCGACCTTGACGCCAGGGCCCATGGTGGAAGACACAGAGATGGACTTGACGTACTTGCCCTTAGCGGAAGAGGGCTTGACGCGCAGAATCTCGGTGTACAGGGCAGCGTAGTTCTCGACGAGCTGCTGCTCGGAGAAGGACTTCTTGCCCAGGGGCACGTGGCAGATGCCGTAGCGATCGGCGCGATACTCAACGCGGCCGGCCTTGAGCTCGGAGACCATCTTGGCGACGTCCATGGTCACGGTGCCGAGCTTGGGGTTCGGCATGAGGCCACGGGGACCAAGGATCTTACCGATGCGGCCAACCTTGGCCATCATGTTCGGCGTAGCGATAGCGGCGTCGAAGTTGATCTCGCCCTTCTGGATCTGGGCGACGAGCTCGTCGGAACCGATGATGTCGGCGCCGGCAGCCTCAGCCTCACGGGCCTTCTCGCCCTCGGCGAAGACGGCAACACGAACGGTCTTGCCGGTGCCGTGGGGCAGAGAGATGGAACCACGGATGTTCTGGTCAGCCTTACGAGTATCGATGCCCAGACGGAAGTGGGCCTCGACGGTCTCGTCGAACTTGGCGGTGTCGAGCTCCTTGATGAGCTTGGCAGCCTGAAGGGGGGTGTAGAGCGTGGCGCGGTCGATCTTCTCGGCAGCGGCGTTATAGCTCTTACCATGCTTAGCCATGTGCATTACCTCCTGTGGTTAAACGGGCTTATGCCCTCCCACATCGTATCGTGTGCCCTATTGCACACATATAACGGGCGCTCCGGTCGGAGCACCCGTCATTACCTAAAGAAATCGTTACTCAGCGATGGTGACGCCCATGGAACGGGCGGTACCGGCGATGATCTTCTTGGCGGCGTCAATGTCGTTGGCATTGAGGTCCGGCATCTTGATCTCGGCGATCTTGGTGAGCTGCTCCTGGGAGAGCTGACCAACCTTGTCGGCCTGGGGCTTAGCGGAACCAGACTTGAGGTTCAGCTCCTTCTTGATGAGGTGAGCCGCCGGCGGGGTCTTGGTGATGAAGGAGAAGGACTTATCCTCGTAGACAGAGATCTCAACGGGGATGATGTCACCCTTCTTGTCCTGCGTCTCGGCGTTAAAGGCCTGGCAGAACTGCATGATGTTCACGCCAGCAGCGCCCAGGGCGGGGCCGACGGGAGGAGCGGGGTTAGCGGCACCAGCAGGAATCTGGAGCTTAATGACGTTGGCAACCTTCTTCTCAGCCATGGTCATTCCTTTCGAATCACGAGTGTGAAGTACTTGCTATATCGTAAGCACGCACGTGTTAGAAGCACTCCTGAGATGAGCAGTCACAGAAGAAGCACGCTCGCGCGAACGGACGAAAACTTAAGCGATGACAGCGACCTGGTTAAAGTCGAGCTCGACCGGCGTCTCGCGGCCAAAGATCATCAGCGTGACCTTAAGCTTGCCAGCCTCGGTGTTAACCTCGGAGACCTTGCCATCAAAATCGGTAAGCGGACCATCGGTGACGCGGACGGACGTGCCGACCTCAATATCAACCGAAGTGCGCTTGGGCGAATCGCCCTTACCGGGACGACGAGTCATCTTGTTGTACTCGTCGCGGGAAAGCGGAGCGGGCTTGCCGTTGCCGCCTAGGAAACCGGTGACGCCGGGCGTGTTGCGAACACACGTCCACGCATCGTCATCCATCTCCATGCGAACCAGGACATAACCCGGGAAGATCTTGGAATCCTTGGTCTCGCGCTTGCCACCCTCTTTAATCTCGGTGACGCGCTCCATAGGAATCTCGATATCAAAGATACGGTCCTGCATGCCCATGGTCTCGATGCGATGCTCGAGATCGGACTTAACGCGGTTCTCGTATCCAGAGTAAGTGTGAACGACGTACCAACGCTTAGACATGGTTTAGCCCCTCAATCCAGAGAACAGAGCAAGAGCCTCGCCAAAGCCAGCATCGAGCAGAGCGATGACGACGCCGACGACGATCAGAGAAGCGCAAACGACGACCGAGTAGTTCACGAGCTCCTTCTTATCGGGCCAGGTGACACGCTTCATCTCGGACTTGACCGAAGCGAAATACTTCTTGGTGCGGGCGAAGAAACCAGGCTTCTCGTTCTTCTTGGACTTCGCAGCCTTCTCGTTCTTCTTGGCAACGGCCTTCTTGGCCTCAACCTTGGAGTTGGCGGCAGCGTTGTTGGCAGGCGCCTGCTGCTGAGCCTTCTTCTTGTTCTTCTTGTTGGCCATTTGGGTTACCTCCGCGCAATGCGCTTATACATGAGTAAACCGTAAGCCCCCAATTGGGAGCTTACGGAATAATGACTGGCACGCCAGGAAGGACTCGAACCCTCAACACTCGGTTTTGGAGACCGATGCTCTACCAATTGAACTACTGGCGTATGTGACTAGAGACTAGCGAGTCTCTTTGTGCAGCGTGTGGTGACGGCACCAGGGGCAATACTTCTTGATCTCCATACGATCAGGCATGGTCGACTTGTTCTTGGTGGTCGTATAGTTGCGGCGCTTGCACTCAGTGCACGCAAGAGTAACTAGAGTACGCATGTATCCTGAACCTTTCATTTCCGCCCCGTACGGGCACGAGTTGGTACTTTATCAGCTCTATGTAAGTGCTGTCAATGAAAACCTCGAATCAATTGGTTCTCGGTGGATCCATTCATATTTGGAACACATCAATGAAGCCAACGAGAGCTAATCGACGGTGCGCCCAGGACCATTATCGATCCTCTCGGCACCAGCAACGGCTCAATATCCATTGCAGAAAAGAACCCGGCACCCATATAAGTGCCGGGTTCTCTAAGTCAGCTATATCAAAGAGCTAATTTACTCAATGATCGTGGAGACGATGCCCGAACCAACGGTGTGGCCACCCTCGCGGATAGCGAAGCGCAGGCCCTCCTCCATGGCGATCGGGTGGATGAGGTCGCCCTCGATGGTGATGTGGTCACCAGGCATAGCCATCTCGGTGCCCTCGGGGAGCTTGACCGTACCGGTAACGTCGGTGGTACGGAAGTAGAACTGAGGACGATAACCATCGAAGAACGGGGTGTGACGGCCGCCCTCCTCCTTGGTCAGAACGTAGATCTCGCCGGTGAACTTGGTGTGCGGGGTAACCGAACCGGGCTTGCAGAGAACCTGGCCGCGCTCAATGTCCTCGCGCTTGATGCCACGGAGCAGCAGACCGACGTTGTCGCCAGCCTCGCAGAAGTCCATGGACTTACGGAACATCTCGATACCGGTAACGACGGTGTTCTGGGTATCCTTGATGCCGACAATCTCGACGGGCTCGTTGAGCTTGAGCTCACCGCGCTCGACACGGCCGGTAGCAACGGTACCACGGCCGGAGATGGTCATAACGTCCTCAACGGCCATCAGGAAGGGGAGGTCGTTGTTACGAGCAGGCGTCGGGATGTACTCGTCGACAGCCTTCATGAGCTCGCGGATAGCGTCCATCCACTTGGCGTCGCCCTCGAGAGCGCCCAGAGCGGAACCACGGATGACGGGGATGTCGTCGCCGGGGAAATCGTACTCGGAGAGGAGCTCACGGGTCTCCATCTCGACGAGGTCGATGAGCTCGTCATCGTCGACCATGTCGCACTTGTTCAGGAAGACGACGATGTAGGGAACACCGACCTGACGGGCGAGCAGGATGTGCTCGCGGGTCTGAGCCATGGGGCCGTCGGTAGCAGCGATGACCAGGATAGCGCCGTCCATCTGAGCAGCACCGGAGATCATGTTCTTGACGTAGTCAGCGTGGCCCGGGCAGTCAACGTGAGCGTAGTGACGGGCAGCAGTCTCGTACTCGACGTGGGAGACGGAGATCGTAATGCCGCGCTCGCGCTCCTCGGGAGCCTTGTCGATGTTCTCGAACGCAGTGAAGTCAGCCTTGCAGCCCTCGGTCTCGGAGAGAACCTTGGTGATGGCAGCGGTCAGCGTGGTCTTGCCGTGGTCAACGTGACCGATGGTGCCGATGTTAACATGCGGCTTAGTGCGCTCAAACTTCTCTTTGGCCATAAAGCCCTCCTCTTAACAGGTCGTCCCCGGACGGGACTTTGCCTTTATACCATAGTGGCCTCTCAACATACTATTGAGAAGCCACCGTGTTACCTATGGTAGCGGTGACTGGATTCGAACCAGTGACGCCACGGGTATGAACCGTGTGCTCTAACCAACTGAGCTACACCGCCGGATGGAGCCTGCAACCAGACTTGAACTGGTGACCTCTTCGTTACCAACGAAGTGCTCTACCGACTGAGCTATACAGGCACTTGACGGGTGGGAGCTATAGGATTCGAACCTATGTAGGCAGAGCCAACGGGTTTACAGCCCGTCCCCATTAACCACTCGGGCAAACTCCCAATCGTTCAAGTATCCGCAGGTTCTTTGGTCTTTTGGACCGCCGCCCCCGCGAACGATGAAGATAATACGATGCCACCTTGGGGGCTGTCAACGAAAACCTCTAGATACACGGGGCCGGGCGTATCTATATGCTTTTGACCTGCGGTTTTGCTGAGTTTGGATATGAAGGACGGTGAATTTGCATATAGCGGTGACATTTCCCGAGGGAACACTTTGGCGTAGTGGAGTGAGCCTGCAGAATATTACTTCGATAACGACTCATTTGCAACTATATATAGGTCGAGATCGGGCTTCCCAGACAGATTCGAGCGTCCTTGATTGTCATTTTCATTGCAACAGCCTCAGGACTCAGCGCAACGCGTTGCGCTGAGTCCTGAGGCGCGAATCCGGGTAGGCAACCCCAGAGGGGCCGGAATCCCCCGGCCCTCGATGGAGGGAGGCCGGCATGTCCAGACCGAGACCGTCCGGAAGGTCGTACGGGAGGCTCACGAGGCACGAGAGGAACGCGATCGAGAGAATGCTCGACCGCAACCGAAGCGCCCGCGAGATCGCCGCGGAGCTCGGCAGGTCGCCCTCGACCGTGACCAGGGAGGTGGCGGCGCACCGCTACGTCACCGCGCCGCGCTCGCGCTACGGCGAGCCCGCGCCCGAGGACCTCTCGGGGGCCTGCCCCAGGCTCGCCGCATGGCCGAGGTGCTGCAACGGCTGCTCGCACAGGAGGGGCTACGGCTGCTCGAGGAGGCCCAGGGTGTTCTACAGCGCCAGGAGGGCGCAGGAGGCGGCCGACGCAGAGCTCTCGTCGAGCAGGTCCGGGATAGACGAGACCGAGGAGGGCGCCG
>UROR01000062.1 GCA_900549535.1 uncultured Collinsella sp.
CATGGCGCACTTGAGCAGGACGCCCGAGAGTAGCGCCGAGACGGGGCTCGGAGCCTGCGAGTGGGCATCGGGCAGCCAGGTGTGCATGGGGAACAGGCCGGCCTTGGTGCCAAAGCCAATGACGATAAACGCAAAGGCGAGACGCATGAGCGTCGGGTCGAACTGGTCCGCATAGGGCAGGACAGATGACAGGAACGCGGCCTCGTGGGCGTTGGGAATCACGTCGGCGGCGTTGGCATAGATCAGCAGCGTACCGAACAGGCCAAAGGCCACGCCGGCGGTGCAGACCATCGCGTACTTCCAAGACGCCTCGAGCGCCTGCTTGTTCTTGTAGATGCCCACGAGGAACACGGTCGACAGCGTAGTGGCCTCGACCGCCGCCCAGGTGAGGATGATGTTGTTGGACAGGCAGGCGAGCAGCATCGTGAAAACGAACAGGCTGAATAGCGCGTAGTACTGCTTGGTGCGCTCGGCCGGCATGGTCTTCTCCTCGATATCGATCTTGATATAGGAGATGGAGTACACGCCGGTGATGAACCCGATGATGCCTACCAGAAGGACGAAGATCGACGAGAGCGAATCGAGATGGAGCCACAGGCCCAAAGCGTCGATATTCTGCCCACTCGAGAGCATGGTTCCCGCGGTGACGACCGAAAGGACGAGGGTCGCCGCAACGGAGATGGTGTTGAGCCCCGCGAAGACGTTGTAGGACGTCGTCTTGGGGAGTGCGGCCATAATCAGGGAGAACACAAGGGGACAAGCGAGCAGGGCGACCGTCAACATTGAAACATCCATGGCCTACCCCTTCAATTCGGTAAGGTCGTGGGAGTCGAGCGACTTGGTGTCGTTCCAGATCCTCACGACGACGGCGGACATGATGATGACGGCGAAAATGGCGTCGGTGGCGATGCCGATCTCGATGATCTCGGGGGCCGTGGGCGCGAGCAGGGCGAGCGTCACGTGGCTACCGTTCTCCATAAGGCAGTACCCGAAGATCTGCTTGAGGATGTTGCGCTGGGAGATGATGCACGTGAGGCCGACGAAGAAGTGCGCGAAGCTGATGGCGAGGGCCGGAGTAGCCACCTCGGCAGTGGGCAGGCTCAGGCGCGTGACCACCGCGAAGCAGACGGCAACCTCCAGACCGGTGAGGATGATGGTCCAGGCCGGCTTGATGGAGGAGGTCAGCGTGCTATCGGCAGGCGAACCCATCTTCTTGTAGGCACGGTTGAGAATGAACGGAACGAGGATCACCTTGGTGACGAAGGCCGACGCGGCCCACATGAGAAGCTCGGTGGCACCGGTGGTGAGGCCCAGGGTGAGCAGCACGCCCACCAGGACAACCGACTGGATCGCGTACCACTTGATGGCGGACGGGATGGTCTTCGAGACGACCACCATGGTGGAGGTCACGATCAGAAGACCGCCCAGGATATTGACTAACGAATAACCCATGTCCTACCTCCTAACCCATCCAACTAGAGGACAGAGGACCGGCGACGACGACCATGATCATGAGGACGACGAACACGAACGCCATGGCGCGCGGAAGGGGCTGGCCGGCGGCCACGGTCTCGCTCGGCTCACCGGGCAGGACCTTACCCATCCAACGCAGGAACCATGCGAAGGTGGCGACGGTCTCGACGACCATGACGCACACGAGGACGAAGATGACCGTGTTGGAAGCACCAACCGCGAAGCCACCGGAAATGATCTGGAACTTGGAGAAGAACGTGCTCATGGGGGGCACGCCGGCGATAGCGGTCGCGGCGACCGCGAAGCCCACGCCCGTGACCGGGTACTTCTTCATGAGGCCCTGGATCTTGGGCAGCATACGGGTTCCCAGCGTGAAGCTGAGGGAGCCGGCGATGAGGAAGAACAGGGTCTTGGTGAACGCGTGGTTGAAGATGTGCTCGACGGCGCCGTTGAACGCCATCTGGCTTCCGAACACGGAGAGGCCCAGGCCGAAGAACACGTAGGCGAGCTGCGCGATCGTCGAGAAGGCGAGCAGGCGCTTCATATCCTTCTGGGGCAGGTACATGAGGAAACCGAAGAGCATGGTCACGACGGCATCGATGATGGCGACCCAACCGACGATCTCGGGGATATCGCCGGCACTCGCAAGAGCGCGGGCGAACACGCACACGCCGACCTTCACCATGGACGCGCCATGGAGGTAGGCGGAAACGGGCGTGGGGGCCTCCATTGCGGAGGGCAGCCACATGTAGAGCGGGAACTGGGCGGACTTGGCCCAAGCGGCGAACAGGATGAGCAGCAGCACGACGGTCTTCATACCGGAATCGAGCTGGGAGATCGCGCTCAGCGCGAACGTGCCGGTTCCGGCGAACAGGAAGGCTGCGCCGATGTAGAGTCCCAAAGCGCCAATATGGGTGATGATGAGCGCCTTCATGCCGGCCTTCTTGGCCGTGGGCGTCATGTAGTAGCTGATGAGGCCCCAGGAGCACACGCCGGTAATCTCGAAGAAGACGAGCTGGCCGACGATGGTGGAGCTGTAGGCGAGACCGGCCATGGCGCCGATAAACGTGGAGAAGTACACGTAGAAGCGGCGACGGGGCGCGTCGGGATGCTCCTTGTTCTTATCGCTCATGTACGGGAACGAATAGATGACGACGAGCAGACCGATAGCGACGAACGCGGGTGCGAGCAGCGTGCTCATCCGGTCGAATATGAAGCCCATGACCAAGGTCTGGCCCATACTCGCCCAGGTTACATCGACCGCGTTCATGCCGTTTCCGGCAAACGTCGCAGCCAAGCCAACGGAAGCGACCGTGGCGATGCCGCCGGCGAAGGCGCAGATCCATTTAGCGTAGGGACGCGGCAGCATGACGATGAGCAGGGAGCCCAGCATGGGGACGGCGATCGCCACCATGGCAAAGAGGGACAAGCTCAATTCGATTGACATAGTTTCTCCCTTCTCCCTACACGCCTACGACAACGAAGACGAACGCGAGGACCGCGATGCCGACGACGGCCCAGGTCTGGTTACCGAGCACCTTGAAGCGCGAACGGGAAACGGAGTTCTCGAGCACGCCGCAGACGACGAAATCGACCAGGCACTTGACAAGGAAGACGACGGCGCCCACGAGAGCGGTGACGCCGATGGTCGCGGGCTCTCCCCAGGGGATGAAGATGGAGGTGAACCAAGCGACGACCACGACCTGCTTCATGCCCATGGCGAGCTTCATCATGGCCAGGGACGGGCCGGAGAGCTCGGCGAGCGGGCCCTCCTGGAGCTCCTGCTCGGCTTCGGCCTGATCGAACGGAAGCTTGCCGAGCTCCATGTAACAGGCGGCCGCGAAGGCGACGCCGGCGAGGATGACGGCAACGACGCTCGAGACGTTGCCCGTAACGATGTGCTGACCCATGGTCGCAATGTCCGTGGAGCCGCACACGATGGCGACGGTAAACAGCGCGATGAGCATGGACGGCTCGATGAGCACGCTCATGAGGAGCTCGCGGATACCGCCGAAGCCCGCGTAGGCGTTGGAGGAATCCACGCCGGACAGCGCGAAGAAGAAGCGGGACAGCGCGAGCGCGTACATGATGGTGATGGCGTCACCAAAGACGGGCATGGGGCTCTCGAGCGTAAACATGGGCAGGCCCATGGCGAGCATGAACGACACCGCGAGGAACAGCGGCGGCATGATGCGCAGCACGAAACTCGAGTCGGAACTCACGGACTCGGGACGCGCCATGAGCTTCGCGAGGTCCCGGTAATCCTGAAGGATGGACGGACCGCGGCGATTGTGCATCTTCGCGCGAATCACACGGGCGAGGCCGGAGAAGAAGGGCGCGACCAGCATGACCACGAGGCCCTGCGCTATCGCAAGAACGATGTTCATAATATCCTCTCCCCTCTCTAGACCATGACCACGGCGAGCACGAGGAAGACCACGAGCGCCGCGACGATGTAGCAGATGTATACGGAGTAGTTGCCACCCTCGATCTTGGAGGCGAGGCCGGCCAGCTTGTCGGCACCCTCGCTCGGTGCATCGACCAGGAAGCGGTCGGGCAGGGGCTCGACGCCCTGCGCGACACCGGTGAGCTTCTGGAACACGTGCGCGATGGACCAGCAGATCTTGGTGCATACCTCGCGCAGGGTGTAGAGCGGGCCCATGAAGAGCTCGACGTCGGACGCGAAGCTCGTGGCAACGACGGGCATGTGCTCGTTGGGCTCGTAGCCGCACGCCCAAGGGTCGGTCTTCTTAGCGGGGGCCTTGGTGCCGAGGCAGGACCTCAACACGAACGCGAAGCCGGTGAGGACCACGAGCGCGATGGCGATCGCGGGGGTGGAAGTGGCGGCACCGGAAATCTCGTTCACCAGAGACACGCCCGAGGTGGCCGTGACGGCGGAGCCGGCAAGCACGCCCTGGGCGACATCGCCCAAAACCGGGGCGATGACCGGGGAGCCGATTCCCAGCACCACGCAGATGGCCGCGAGGAGCATCTGCGAGAACAACATCGGAGCCGGGGACTCCTTGGCGTTCGCAGCCTCCTGGGAACGAGGGCTGCTCGCGAACGATACGCCGTAGGCCTTCACGAAGCACGTGACGGCCAGGGCACCGGTGATGGCGAGGGCGGCCGCGGAGGCAACGGCGAACACCATGACGACCGGGTCGGAGAGCGTCGAGATGTTGAACAGGGACTGGTAGGTGAACCACTCGGAAACGAAGCCGTTGAGCGGCGGGATGGCCGAGATGGCAAGGGCACCGATGAGGAAGCAGACGGCCGTGACCGGCATGCGGCGGAACAGACCGCCCATCTTCTCCATGTTGCGCGTACCCGTGGCATAGAGCAGGGAGCCCGCGCCCAAGAACAGCTCACCCTTGAACATGGCGTGGTTGAGCGTGTGGTAGAGGGCGGCCATGAGCGCGATCGTCGCGATGACGTCGTTGCCCAGGGCGTGCGCCGTCATGGACGCGCCGACACCGAGCAAGATGATGCCAATGTTCTCGACGGAGTGGTAGGCGAGCAGGCGCTTGATGTCGTGCTCGTGAAGGGCGTAGACAACACCCAGGACCGACGAGATGGATCCGAAGACCAGGACCATGAGGCCCCACCAGAGCTGGACGCCCGAACCCGCGAGCAGGTCCAGACCGACCTTGAGGATTCCCAGGATACCGATCTTGATCATGCCGCCGGACATGAGGGCGGACACGTTGGACGGCGCCTCGGGGTGCGCCTGGGGCAGCCAGGAGTGCAGCGGGATGATACCGGCCTTTGCACCGAATCCGAAGAACGCGAGGACGAAGCACACGGAGGAGACGGCGGGTCCAAAGTCATGCGTACGGAAATCACTGAAGCTGAAGGAACCGCCCACGCCGTTGGTCATGAGCAGGAAGCTCGCCATGATGAGGACGAAGCCCACGTGCGCGATGACGAAGTAGAGCCAACCGCCCCTAATGGAGTTCTTGTTCTCCTCGATGACGACAAGGAAGTAGCTCGTAAGCGACATGAGCTCGAAGGCAACCAGGAACCAGAACACGTTGTCGGCCGTGATGACGAGCATCATGGAGGCGACGAAGGTGTTCATGAAGAAGCCGGCGCGCCCGACCTTGCCCGGGTACTCGTCGAAGTAGGACAGACCGTAGATGAAGCCCGCAAAGGCGAGGATCGAGATGAGGACCACGATCAGGCCCGCAAGGCCGTTGAGCAAGAGCTCGAGACGGGCGAACGGGAAGAAGAAGACCGTGTTGAGGGACGAAACGTCGCCAAGCACGGCCTTGAGGCCCGCGATGAACGACAGCACGGCCGCGACGGCGCCGATCAGGCAGCCGGCGGTCTTGGCGGCGTTATCGGCGCGAATCAGCAGAACCGAGGCGAGCGCACCGATGCACGAGACGGCAAGCGATGCGATAAACAGCGTCATGCTATCCATTGTTTACGCTCCCTTCTGCTTTCTCGGACAGACCCTGGGCCACAGCCGACACGTCGACGGCGGGGCCGTTCTCGATCGAACGCAGGCGCTTGGCCTCGTCGAGTTCGCGATCCGCCGCGCCGCCCATGACGGTGAGCGCCTTGGTGGGGCAAGCCGCCACGCAGTGCGGACCCTCGGGGTCGAAGGCGCACAGGTCGCACTTGACGGCACAGGTGTACTGGCCGGGCGCCCACGTAAGCAGGCTGCTCAGGGACTTAGGGTACGAAGGCGTCGGGTCGCACATGCCTGCGACACCGGCAATAGACGTGCCGTCCGGATGGATGGCGCCGAAGGGGCACGCGATGGCGCACAGCCTGCACCCGATGCACTCCTGCTCCTTAACGTGGATGCGGTCGCCATCGTGCTCGATGGCGTTCACCGGGCAGACCTCGGCGCAAGGGGCACCCTCGCAATGGTGGCAGGCCAGGGCGGCCGAGATGCCGCCGGTCTTCACGAGCGCCAGACGCGGCGTGTCCTGAAGACCCTGCATCCGGTGGGCATCTGCACAGGCGGACTGGCATGTTCCGCAGCCGATGCACCTCTCCGGGTTGATATCGATGAAGCGGTTCATCCCCACTTCCTTTCAAAATAACGGGCCGGGCGTCCGATGCGCTTGGACGCCCGGCCCAAAAAGCCAACGAGAACGGGACTACACGATTTGGTTCACGTGCGTCTCGTCGTCGAACTTGGCGGCGCCGGGCTCAACATCCTGGGGAGCGGCAGCGTCCACCAGAGCCTGCTTGAGCTCGGTGTACTGACGTTCCACCTCGCCCTCGGCCCACACCTGGTCGTCGATGGCGTCGACCTGGCAGGCAGAGAACTTGTCCTCGGGCGTGTGCGAGACCGGGTCGACCTTGTGCATGGTCAGCTCGTTGCACTTGCCGATCCACCACTGGTAGGTCATATAGACCGTGCCCTTGTTGATACGGTCGGACACGTCCGCGCGGCTGTAAACCTGGCCGCGACGGGAGTGGATACTCACGATGTCGCCGTTCTTGATGCCGCGGGCCTTCGCGTCAGCAGGGTTCATGCGGACAAAGCCGGGCTCGTCGGCAAGCAGGGCCAGCGTCTTACAGTTGCCGGTCATCGAACGGCAGCTATAGTGGCCGACCTCGCGGACGGTGCAAAGGATGAGCGGGTACTCATCGTCGGGAAGCTCGGAGGGCGCCTCCCAGTCGTGCGCCATCAGGTTGGCACGGCCGTCCTTGGTAGTGAACTTACCGCCCGCGAACATGTCAGGGGTGCCATGGTCGTTCACATCGGTGCTCTTGACCGGCCACTGCGCGTAGCCGCCCTCGGGAGCCATCTTCTCGTAGGTCGCGCCCACAAAGTTGGGGCACAGGCTAATGCACTCGTTCCAGATCTGCTCGGTGTTGTCGTAGTGCATGGGGTAGCCCATGCGCGTGGACAGGTCGGCAAAGATCTCCCAGTCGTGACGGCACTCGCCCTTGGGCGGAACAGCCGCGTCAAAGTGCTGGAAGCTACGGTCGGATGCGGTAAAGACACCCTCGTGCTCGCCCCAAGAGGTAGCGGGCAGGATGACGTCGGCGAGCATGGTCGTCTGCGTCATAAAGATGTCCTGGCAAATGAACAGATCCAGCTCGGAGAGCGTCTTGCGCATACCGGCCGAATCGGGCTCGGTCTGCACCGGGTCCTCGCCGTAGTTGTAGAAGCAGTGCACCTTACCCTCGTCGACCAGGTGACCCAGGTCGGTGAGCTTGTAGCCCTCCTCGAGCGGGAGCTTTTCCTCGGGCACGCCCCAAGCCTTGGCAAACTTGGCACGCACTGCGGGGTCGGTGACTTTCTGGTAGCCAGGGTACAGGTTGGGCAGCATGCCCATATCGCAGGAGCCCTGGACGTTATTCTGACCGCGCACGGGCGCGAGGCCGGAATTGGGTTTGCCGATCTGGCCGGCAACGCAGGCGATGGAGGCGATGGTGTGCACCGTCTTCAGGTTCTGCTTCTGCTGGCATACGCCCATGCCCCAGCCAATGATGGCAGAGGGCTTCGCCGTGGCGTACATCTCGGCAGCTTGGTGGATCAACGCGGGCTCGACACCCGTGATGTCCTGTACGGATTCGGGAGTGTAGTTCTTGATGGTCTCCCACCACTCGTCAAAGCCGTTCGTGTGCTCGGCGACGAATTCCTTGTCGTAGAGGCCATCGTTGACCAGACAGTTGGCAAAGGCGTTGAGGAACGCAACATTGCAACCGTTCTTGATCGGAAGGTAGAGATCGGCGATACGCGCGGTTTCGATATGGCGCGGGTCGGCGACGATGATCTTGCAACCCTTTTCTTTGGCTCGCACGATACGCCTTGCGACGATGGGGTGCGAATCGGCAGGGTTATAGCCGAAGAGGAAAATGCAGCCCGCATCCTCCATACCGGGGATGGAGCATGACATGCAACCTGAACCAACCGTGTCCATCAGACCGAGGACAGTAGGGCCGTGTCAAGTACGGGCGCAGTTGTCCACGCTGTGGGTGCCGATGCACGCACGCGTAAACTTCTGCATGACGTAGTTCGCCTCATTGCCGCCGCCTCGCGAAGAGCCGGTGGTCATGACAGCGTTAGGACCATATTCGTCAATTATGGCCTGCATCTTAGATGCGGTGAAATCCAGTGCCTCGTCCCAGCTTACGCGCTCAAGATCCGCGCCCTTAGTGCGGCGGATCATCGGGTGCAGTACGCGAGGAGTCAAGATCTTGGTGTCGTTGATGAAGTCGTAGCCGCTCATGCCCTTAAGGCACAGCTCGCTCTGGTTGGTGATGCCGTTGAGCGGTTCGGTGCCCACGACCTGGCCGTTTTGGACCAGGAGGTTAAACTGGCAACCGGCGCCGCAGTACGGGCAGATCACTTTATGCTTCTCCATGACACCCTCCTTCCTTTCTCTGCTACCGATTAATCGGTACGTATTTGACAATCGTTGGGCCTGTATGGCCGCCCGGCTACGCCTCGTTTTCGATGGTGGCGCGGGCACGCTCGGCAGTCAGTTCTGCCAGGCGCTCCTCGTCTACCAAGGTGAGGCCCTTGGTCGGGCACGCCTCGGCACACGCCGGACCGCCGGGACGGTCCACGCACAGGTCGCACTTGAGCACGAAGCTCTTGGTCTGCGAACCCACGCGCACGTCGCCCATCAAGACGGGGACCTGCGTGGTCGCCACACTCACGGCGCCAAAGGGGCAGGCCATGACGCAGCTCTTGCAGCCGATGCAGTTGTCCTCGTTGACGCCGATGCGATGGTTCTTTGGATCAAAGAACAAGGCACCCGTGGGGCAGGCCTTGGCGCACGGAGCGTCCTCGCAGTGGTGACATGCCACCGGCGCGGAAATCTCGTAGGTGCGCGTTACGCGCAAGCGAGGTGCGGCGATGTTGCCGGGAATATCGTGTGCCTCGATGCACGCCGCCATACAGGTTTGGCACCCAATGCAGCGTGAAGAATCAGCCACGACTCGTTTATTGCCCATGTTGTTCACTCCCTCCTGAATCCCATGCCGGAGAGACCCTGCCGACGTTGCCCCGGACCGCCCGTGGTCCGGCATCGGCGTATCGAGTGCATGCGGCGAAACAGGCACTTCGATAGAATTCCTCCAACGATATACAGGTTAAATATACGCAGTTGCAGGGGGCAAACTTGAGCATAGGCCCTGCAATACGGGTGTATTGCAGGGGTTTTGGCAGGTTGGAATTATTCTCTAGAAGCTATAAAGGTGAGTGTATTACATGCGTACGCCTCAGAGATTTTTACGCGCTCTCATTTTAGATGTACTACGCTTGTATTCAAGTTAATGGTTATTTACTTGAGCGAAATAAAGTAATCGTTATAAGATGCTCAAGTATCGGCACATGCCGCATTTGACCGACTATATTGCACGCTCATTAAGGGGGCCAGTGATGTCATCGACTCAAAAACGAGCCATCCTGCAGGTGCGCATTCGCGAGGAAGACAAGCAGCATGCCGAACATCTCTACGACGCCATGGGCACATCGCTCGCCGAGGCCGTCCGTCTATTTGTCGCGCAGAGCATTTTGATGCGCAAGCTCCCCTTTCAGCCGGTCGCCGTGCGCTCAAAGGACGGCACCGCCGCCTATGGATCGCTCAAAGCATACGGTGACCCCAATCGCCGCTCCGAGGAGCGCAATGCCTGGATTGAATACCTTGCCACAGAAAGCGACGATTCGATTTTGGGTCCCGAGGAAGTAGATATCCATGAGTAGCACCATCATCGACGAGACCGTCATCCTACGCTACCTGCTTGACGACGACGAAGTCCTGTCACCGCGCGCCGCCAAGGTCATCGCCACGCGCACCGCTCGTGTCTATCCCGAAATCATCACGCGCGTCGTGGTCACGCTGCGCGACGTCAATAAGGTTCCCCGCGTTGAGATTGCTGCGGCCATGAAAAGGCTGCTCGATGACGTCATGGTCGACGAGCCCACCGTTGTCGCCCTTGCCGTCAAGCTCTTTGGCAAGACCCATATGGACTTTACCGACTGCCTCCTCGCAGCCCGAACCGCCATCTATAACGACGACGTCGTGAGCTTTGGCAAGCCCATCATCCAAGGCATGATCGATTACCGCCGCAAGCGCCAAACCGCCACCGACGCCCGCGACCGCGCCGCCGAAGCCCGCAGCCGAAGCACCGACTCCACCATCGACAAGCTCCGCCACCGCCCCCGCAGCTAACCCCATCCCCACCTAAGTTGCGGTGAAATACGGACTGTTTTATGCCTTTAAAGGCCTCAACAGTCCGCATTTCACCGCAACTTATTGAAGGTGGACCGCGAACGATTTCGCTATCGGGATTCGGCGTAGGGTTTTGTTGTCGGAATGCCGTAGCCGCGAATCATGGCACCGAACGATTCTACGTCGTAGGTGTCCGAGAGTTTGAAATGAATGACGTTGTGGCCCATGGAGCGAAGGTTCGCGTCGCGCATGAGGGCCGCTCGATACGTTTTTGCCGCCGCCCGCTCTGGATCATTTTGAGCCTCGTCTTCAAACTTGCCTAGCCCATGCAGCTCTGCCAGCGTCCATGAGCCGTCTGGCATCTGCCAGCCATAATCTGCTAGATAATAGCCAGCGTTTCCCGGTCGCGTTATCTCAACTTGAAGCTCGGGCGCGGCACCCCCAGCGACAATCATCGC
>UROR01000063.1 GCA_900549535.1 uncultured Collinsella sp.
CCGGAAGGATGTTAAATCCATCAATCTTTATATATGCCGCAAATCCGGCCATAACCGTTGCCCCGAAACTATTCACGCTCGTCTGTACGATCAGATTCGAAAGTGAAATTACAATATTCTGGATTCCCGTCGGGATTCCGATACGGATGATTTTGGAAAGCAGATGGTCATAGCAGCGGATTTCCTTAATCTTCAACTTATATACATCTTCACTTCTGATCAGAAATCCCCATATAAAAATGCATGATATCAACTGACTGATATCCGTAGCCAGTGCCGCGCCAACGATTCCAAGCTTCAGTCCGACAACCATGATCAGATCCAGGAATATATTTGAAATCGCCGCGATCATCAGGTATACCAGGGAACGTCTGGAATTGCCCACGGCATTCAGAACACCCGCCGACATATTGTAAACTACCGAAAATAAACTTCCGCCAAAATATACCTGCAGATAGATTACCGACTGTTCAAATACCTTGTCCGGTGTTCCCATCAGGCGCAGCATCGATGGTGTCACTGTAATTCCGATTACAGTCAGAAGCACTCCTGCTACCAGCGCGATCGCCATCGTAGTATGTACGGCCTTCCTCACGCCTTCTGTATTTTTGGCCCCATAAAACTGCGAGATCACAACACCTGCACCAGTCGATGCTCCTATGCAGAAACCGATCAGCAGGTTAATGATCGCACCGCTGGATCCGACTGCCGCCAGTGCGTTACTTCCCACATAGTTGCCGACAATAATCGAATCCACCGTATTATATAACTGTTGAAACAAATTCCCCAGAATCAGCGGGATTGCAAAAAAAAGTATTTCTTTCCAGATCACGCCCTCTGTCATTGTCTTCATCTTTTTCATGTTTCTCTCCCTCTTCTGTCTACCATGTTCTAAATTACTATTCTATTCCTATTTTCATTTTCCGGCAATATGTTTTCTTTATATTTCTTTTGATTTTCTCCCGGTATCACAAAAAATGTATTGACAAAATCACCTGATTCATTGTATAGTATCAATGTTGCATATCACTTATGCATGCTGCCTTGGCTCAGTCGGTAGAGCGTCGCCTTGGTAAGGCGGAGGTCGGCGGTTCGATTCCGCTAGGCAGCTTAAAAGAAAAGCTCTGTAAATCATGATTGATTTACAGAGTTTTTTATTTTTTAGTTCTTCTTTTCTTTTGCTTTCATTCTGTTCCTTCCGCTTTAACGATTGCCTTCGGCGTACTATACCACACTTTCTGATATGATCCAGTATCCTTTTTCAAAATTGCCTGCATCAGCCGGCATATTTCCATTACCTGATCTTCCATCTTATTGTCAATCGTTCCATACATTTCGCCCGACATAATCTTCTGGTGCATTTCTTCACTGTTATTAATCCCGATGATCACTGGAAGTTTCAGATTTTTTTCTTTGTAATAATCATACACCCCAAGTGCCATATCATCGTTATTGCAGATAACAGCCTCTACGTTCTGTACTGCCTCGTCATCTAATGCCGCAAACTTTTCATAAGCCAGCTCTCTCTTCCATTCAGCCAGGATATTTCCCTTCTGATTCAACGGAAGTTCTGCACCCGTTTCCAGGAATCCGCTTGTTCTGCGGATTGCATCAAAATGTGATTCTTCTCCTTCTACCAGTACATAATCCAGCATTCCATTTCCATTCCAGTCGAGTATTCTGCTTTGTTTTTTCCAGAGATTTTTCAACAGTTCCCCCTGCATCACACCGGCCGCTCTGGCATCCGTTCCTACATACCAGACATTTTTCGATATTTTCAAGTCCTTTTCATCAATCTCCCTGTTAAATAAGATGACTGGTATGTCTGCATCTTTGGCGTCAGTCAGTACACTTGCCGCCGATGCCGGTTCTACAAGATTTACAAGCATCACATCGTAATCCTGAGCATACATCTCCTGCAACTGTTTTTCCTGACGGCTGCCGATCCCTTCTGCATCATAGATTTCATAAGATACTTTTTTCCCAAGTATTCTCGTCTGTCCTATCTTATCTTCCAGTTCTCTGATATAACTTTCCATAAATGTATCGCTACGGTCATATACTGCAATTCCGACATGTATATACCGGTCTTCTTTTTGCGGCAGTTTCCATGCGATCACAAGTCCGGTCAGAAGAAGGACGAGAGCAAGACCGAGGGCGAAAAGAAACAGTCCGAAGACGACGACAAGAGCGGTGCTGACAACCAGGTCCAGGAGCAAAATGACTCCAAAACGGTGACCACTACGACCACGACGACCACCACAACCAAGTCATCTGGCGGCAATATGCCCAAGACGGGCGATCTGATTGTGATGGCGAGCCTTGCCAGCGCGAGCTTGGCCACGCTGGGCGCTACGTCTATCGTAAGTGGTAAGCATAAGCTCGATCAGCAGAAGAAGGCTTCTGGGGAGGACGGCTCGGAGGAGTAGCCTCTTGGTTGCTAGATAACTAAAGAGTTGGGACGGGGTCCGGTGCGAATGCATCGGGCCCCGTTTTGTTGTGCAACGATTAGTTATGCCCCCTCACACCTCTTGTTGCTACCGTTGCCCGATATGTTCGCGCGGCGTCGTCGGTACGCGCGAGGCGGTCATTACAATTTGCATCGTGCAGCGATTTAGGGGGAACGTTTTGGTGTCTGAACAGGCAAATGTTGATTGTGCTGCTGGCTTTGGCGTGCGCTTGATCGGCTGTGCCGACGATGCGGTTTTGCCCATTGGCATGCACGACTATGCGGAGGCCCTTGGTTGCTGCATGCTGGTTGACAAGACCATGTTTATTGCCGATGTGTTGGACTGCGACGCGTCCGTTGTGGTGTGCTGTCGACCCGAGGGTTTTGGCAAGAGCATGAACTTGTCGATGCTCAGGGCTTTTCTGGAGCGTCCAGCGGTCGGTCGCTCTGGTCAGCGTTTGTTTGCCGATGCTCAGATTTGGGATGCGAACGGCGGGCGCTATCGGGATGAGTATGCTTGCTATCCGGTGATATCGCTGGACTTTTCTGGCGCTGCGAGGCGTGGCCCCGCTATTGCCGGCGTCGTGCGCGATGCCCTTTCGGGCGAGTGCGCTCGCTTGTTGGCGCTCTTGGAGGCTCCGGATTTAGCTCGAGATAAGGTGCGTCACATCGAACGTGTCGCGCGTGGCGTAGCGAGCGCGGACGAGGTTGACTCGGTGCTCGGTGTGCTCATTGAGCTGCTGGAGATGGCCTGCGATGAGCAGGTTGTATTGCTCGTTGATGGGTACGATGCGGCGTGGTCTCGCCGTGCGAGCGCGAGGGACGCTTCCGGCGCCGATCCGGCAGGGCTATTCGATCGCGTGCTTTTCGAGGCCATTGCCACTGCGCGCGATTCGTTGCGGCTGACGTGTCTGATGGGGGAGCGTCCCGGTCCTGCCGAAGTGGCGCTTTCTTCGCGCGGCTGCTCGTATTGTCTGACGACGCCGCTGTCGGCGTGGTGTGACCGATGGTTCGGTTTTTCGGATGCCGAGGTCGAGGCTCTGTTGAATCATGCTGGGCGCGAGGAATACCTTGATGATGCGCGTGAATGGCTCGAGGGATATCGGTTTGGTAGGGCTTATTGCTCGAATCCAGCGCGTGTGATCGGTTTTCTGGACCGAGGCTGCACGGCGCCCGTGCGTGCCGATCTGTATGGATATGCCGATTGCCTGAGTAGGGTAGTTGCCGGGTGGAATCTCGACCGTCTTTCGGTCTTGTTCGATTTGCTCGAGGCCCATGGGTGCGTTGAGGTCCCGCTTTGTTTGGGCGCTGCGGGGCTAGAGGCCTCGCCTGATGATGGCCTGTGGACGGCGCTGTATCTGTCAGGTTTCCTGACGACAGATATGACTGAGGAGCCAGAACATGGCAATCGCCTCCGTGCCTTGCGGTTGCCCAATAACGAGCTTCGCCAGGTATTGCGTCTGGTGATTATTGAGTGGTTTGAGTGCGCTACCGAGGACGTTTGTGACATCGATGCGTTTCGCGACGGGTTGTGCCGTGGGGATGAGGATGCGGTGAGGCGGGCGCTAAGCCGCATCCTGGGAGATGCGGGAATCGGTGCGATCGACCCAGATGCGCCGCTGCCATACCATCTGCTCTTGCAGGGGCTCTGCTTTGGCTTGCCGGGCTATGCCAATCCTGCCTCGAGGCGAAAGTGTGGCACGGGTCGCTGGGACATTCAGGTTTTCCCTACGGGCGCTGTGTTCGACGTAGCAGATACGATTGGCATGCTGGACGAGCGCCCGCTGATAACGATTAACTTGATGTATGGCCCCGATGTGGATGCGCTGGGCCTGGAATTGCTGGCCGTGCAGTCGCTACTCGACATAGAGCGCGACGGCATCGACGAAATCCGTGTGCCACGACCCGGAGTTGGCCGCATGCGCTGGGGGTTTGGCTTTGACGGCCAGCGTGTGTCCGTGGTGTGCCAGCGGTTATAGGGGATGACGAAAGCCCTTTACTACTCTGCGTCCTTCATGGGCGGCATGGGCTTCCAGTTGGGGTCCTTGACGATCTTGCGGGCGTCCTTCATGCCACGGCGCAGCGCCGGAATACCGGTCTTAAAGCACTTATCGACCGCAGCCAGGCGAATGAATTCCTTGCAGAAGGTCGCGGCGTTGCCCAGACGGAACAGCATGGGGTGGTAGTCGCCGTAGATCTGCATGTAGCGTGCCAGATAACCGCGGTTGCGCATGATGTAGTAGCGGTTGGTGTCGCTCGTGGAGTTGAGCTGGCGTTTGCCGGCGATGTCCCAGTTAGAGACGGCGCGGGCGCGCTTGAGCACAATGTCGGCAACAACGGCGGCGGGGAAGTGCTGGCTGGCCACGTAGCCATAGCAGGCATCGTCGCCGTAGATGAAGAATCGCGCATCGGGCAGGCCGATCTTGTCGACCACGCGGCGCGAGAACATGCCGCCCTCAAAGCACAGCTGGTTCATGGCGCGATAACCCTCTGGACCCAAGTCCCACTTGGCGACTGGGTTGGGAATGCCGAGCGAAAGGATGAGTTGGTATTGCCAAAAGAAGGCGCCGCCGTCAAAGTCCAGGCGCGAACCCTGGATGACATCGTAGCGGTCGGTCCACTTGGCAAGACGCTCGATGCCTTCGGGGATGACGAGCACGTCGTCGTCCATCACCCAGAACCATTGAGCGTCCAGGTCGTAGGCGCATTTAGTGCCGGCGGAGAAGCCGCCCGCACCGCCGCCGTTTTCGAGCTGCGGGGCGTAGATGACACGGTCGGTGCCGCCCTGCGCGTCAGGCTGCTCGGTGTCGATGCCCCACAGGTTGGCCAGGCGCTCGTTGAATGCGGTGCACATGGCCTCGGTCTCGCGCGAATTCTCGTTATCGACAATCACGATGCGCCAGGGCGCGGCCGTGAGCTCGGTCATATAGTCGAACAAGTTGGCCAGGAGTTCCTGGCGCTTGTACGTAACGACGACGATGGCGAGCTTATCGATGGGGGTGGGAAGGGTTGAAGGCATGGGGCAATATATCCTTTCACGCGCGGCGGGCGAGTACCGCGCGGAAGCTATCGAATACGTCCTTGGGACTGTCCTATTGTAAAGGCTCGGCGCACCTTGACGGCAAGCTTTGAATAAAACGCAGGAACCTGCCATGGGCCCGCCGCATGACGTGGGGCTGCTTTACCCGCAAGAGGCTCCATAGATTATATAAACGCCCGCTGGCGCGCTGACCCTTTGATACCATGAAACGACAGGTATTTCCTAAGGAGCACATTTGTCTACTAACGCCTCTGGCAGCCCTGTTCTGTCGCTGCTTATTCCCATTTACAATGTTCAGCGCTACCTGCGCGAGTGTCTCGATTCCGCCCTGGCGCAGACGCTCAAGGATATTGAGATCATCTGCATTAACGACGGGTCGACCGACAACTCGCCGGCGATTATCCGCGAGTATATGGAGCGCGATGGGCGCGTCAAGATGATCGACAAGGCCAACAGCGGCTACGGCGACTCGATGAACCGCGGCCTGGAGATGGCGCGCGGCAAGTACGTTGGCATCTTGGAGTCCGATGACTTTATGGTGCCCGACGCACTCGAAAAGCTTGTCTCGGCCGCCGATAGCAATAATGCCGACTTTGCGAAGGCGAATTTTGATTTCTACTGGTCTAAGCCCGAGGAGCGCCGTTCGATGCACGAGATGTTTAGACCTCGGGATTGCGGAAAGCCGGTGCACCCGAGCGATACGACGCAGTTCTTTAAGCAAAAGCCGTCGATTTGGTCGGCCGTGTACCGTCGCGATTTTCTTGAGCGCAACGGCATTACGTTTCTGCCGACTCCGGGGGCATCCTTTCAGGACACGTCATTCGCCTTTAAGGTGATCGCGTGCGCCGATAAGGCTGTTTACCTGCATGATGCCGTGTTGTCGTATCGCCAGGACAACGAGAATTCCTCGGTCAATTCTTCGGCTAAGGTCTTTTGCGTCAATACCGAGTATGCCGAGATCGAGCGTTGGATTCGAGAGGATTATGCCCGCGACCACGCAAGTGATGACGTCGCGCGCATGCTCAAGTTCAATCAGCTCATTAAGTACGATTCGTACATGTGGAACTACGTGCGCCTGGCGCCCAAGTTCTATAAGGAGTTCCTGGTGCAGATGGCCAAGGAATTCCAGGCGGCCTTGGACGCGGGGGAGTTTTCGCTTGACGATCTCAAGCCGTGGAAGCGCGCGAATCTCGCTGCCATCCTCAAAGATCCTGAGGGCTGGGTTGACGAGCATCCGAGTTTTGCGACGGATGGTGCCTTGGGGCGCGCCAAATACTACGCATCGGTTGGAGGCCCCGGCGTGGTCGCCGCCTTCCTCGTCGAATCGTTGAGGGGGTAGGTCGGCATGGGAGAGGCGTCGTGTCCTAAAGCTACCATTGTCGTCCCCGTTTACAACTCTGCGCGCTCCATTCAGCGATGCCTCGATTCGCTGATGGCCCAGTCCGAGCGCTCGATTCAGGTTGTCTGCGTCAACGACGGTTCGACTGATGATTCGTTGAACGTGTTACGCCAGATCGCGCAGTCCGACGATCGCGTACTGGTGATTGATCGGGAAAACGCGGGCGTCTCGTGTGCTCGAAATGCCGGTATCGATGCCGCCGTGGGCGGGACCGTCTTTTTTGTGGACGCCGACGATTACATCGATGCGCAGACGGTCGAGCGCGTGCTGCATGCCATGGAGTCTGCAGATGCCGAGGCCGCCGTTTTTGGCGGCGTCTGTGAACCTGCCGATGCTGCCCCCAAACGCGTCCAGCAACTCATGAGTCCCAAAGCTGGTATCTTTGGCGCCCGTGATCCCCAACTGCTGTTCCATTCGAATGCGCAGCCCTATGCCTGCCGTGCGGCTTTTTCGCGCGAGCTGCTCAATCGCGAAGGCATTCGCTTCGCCCCCGGTTTGGCTTTGGGCGAGGACGTCGTCTTCCAATTTGCGGCTTATGCGCTTGCCCGCAAGACCATCGTCATGCCAGACAAGTTCTACCACTACGTGATGGAGAGCGAATCCGCGACGCACGAGTTCAACAGTGCCGAGGCTCGCGCCAAAAAGCTTGACGCCCACATGAGGATGCTCGAGGAGGTCTTGGAGGACTGGGCGGCCTACGGTCTTTTGGACCTGTGTCCCGGCGAGCTGATCACCTGGTTCTTGGACCTTATCGTGTTTGATTTGGCGCGCTTGGATTCCGATGACTTCCATCGCGTGGCGGCTCGCGTCAACATGGACCTCACCACGTTTTTGGGAACGGAGTGGGCGGATATGCCTGCTAAGGGCGCCGTTCGCCGTGTTGCCCACAAGCTCGTTGCGGCGACCTCGGGCGTTTCGATGGCAGACGCCACGCTGTTCTATCTTTCGACTCGCGGTCTCAAAGCCTGCCTGGAGCGCTTTATCTAATTCCAAGCGCTGTCGCCCGCCGTAACTCGGCTGCTAAAATAACTCTGTTACACGCTATTCAACAGGAGGTTCTCTTGCAGAACTCTGATATCCCTAAAGTTTCGCTGCTTGTTCCCATCTGCAATGTTGAGCGCTATCTGCGCGAGTGCCTCGATTCCGCCGTTGCGCAGACGCTCAAAGACATTGAGATCATTTGCATTAACGACGGTTCCACGGAAAGCTCGCCGGATATCATCCGCGTGTACATGGAGCGGGACCCCCGTGTACGTGGGCATCCTTGAGTCCGACGACTTTATGTTTGAGGATTCTCTCCAAAAGCTGGTCGCCAAGGCCGATGCTGAGCATACCGATGTGGTAAAGGGCGACTTTTATCTGTATTGGTCCACGCCCAGCGAGCGCCGTGAGCTGTTTGGGATCATCGACGAGTATATGACGGGCGCCGCGTATCGCCCCGTCGATCGCCCGGGCATCTTCTACCGCAAACCTTCCATTTGGTCGGCTATCTATCGGCGCGCGTTCCTCAACGACAATCAGATTCGCTTCCTTCCCACGCCGGGTGCCTCGTATCAGGATGCGGGTTTTAACTTTAAGGTCTGGGCTTGCGCCGAGCGTGCCGCGTTTATCGCGGACCCCATTTTGTGCTATCGCCAAGACAACGAGAAGAGCTCCGTCAATTCGCCCAGCAAGGTGTTTTGCGTGTGCGATGAATATGCCGAGATGCAACGTTTTTTGGACGAGCGTCTCGAGCTCAAGGCTCAGCTCCAGGGCATTTTAATGCGCATGAAGGTCGATACGTACCGCTGGAATGACGAGCGTCTGATTGACGAGTTGCGCGAGCAGTTTTGGGAGAAGGCCTCTCCCGAGCTCAAGGCCGATTGGGATGCTGGTCGCTTTGACCTGTCGCTGTTCGATCCGCGCGGCGAGACCGACTTGCGCCTGATGGTCAAGTCGCCCCGTGCTTATATCGATTCGCGCTTTGACTTTAAGAAGCCGGGCAAGCTCAATACGTTTAAGCACTACTTTAAGATCGGCGGTCTGCCGCTGGTCTGGCGCGTGCTGACGTATCAGCGCACCTACGGCGACAACCCGCACCCTGATGACGTTCCGGCCGCACAGTAGGAGCGAGTGACTATGGCTACTCCCAAGATTTCTGTTGTTGTTCCCATCTATAAAGTGGAGGAGTGCCTGGCCTGGTGCCTGGACTCTCTGCTTGCACAGGATATGCCCGATTGGGAAGGCGTGCTGGTCAACGATGGCTCGCCGGACGGGTCGCGCGATATTGCGGCTGCCTATTGCGAAAAGGATGCGCGCTTTACGCTGGTCGATAAGGAGAACGGTGGCCTGTCGAGCGCGCGCAATGCAGGCATCGCCGCGTCCACGGCGCCTATTGTCGCGTTCTTGGATTCCGACGACCGCTTTACGCCCGATGCATGCCGCGTGATCGTCGATGCCTTTGAGCGCGAGGACTGCGACGTTTTGACCTTTGGCGCGAACCCGTATCCGCTGGAGGCGGGGTATCCGTGGCTTAACTATGTGCTGAGCCCGCGCGATGTGTCGTTTGAGGGTTATAGCTCCGACCTGCTGTTTAAGGAAGCGTCTCGTCCCTTTGCATGGCGCACCGCCTGCAAGCGCGACTTCTTGCTGGGCAACGGGATCGTGTTCGACGAAACCGTCAAGTATGGCGAGGACCAGGTCTTCGACTTTGCCGTGTACGGTCGTTCGCACAAGACTGCGCTTATCTCGAACAAGCTGTATGACTACCGTGTCGCGCGCAAGGGTTCGCTCATGGACACCATGCGCTATGACGACGAGACGCGCCTGCTGGAACATGTGAAGATTTACTCCGCAGTGCTGACTGATTGGCAGCGCGACGGTCTCGATACACAGCATGCCGAGGATCTGACGTATTTTCTATGCGATCTGGTGCTGTATGACGCGCTCAGGTTGCTGGGCGCGAATTGCAGCAAGGTGTTCGCTGCCGTTGCCACGTCGCTTGCCGGTTCTACCGTGGGTGACGATGCCGCGCTCGCACAATGTGCACCTTCTGTTGCTGCCATGGTGCGCGCGGCGCTTACCGGCAAGGCCCCCAATGCCCGTGCATGCAAAAAGCTCATGTTCGATTACGACATCTTGAGGTTTGGGCGCCTGGGTGCCTGCAAGCGCATGGCAGCGAACGCCCTGGGAAAGCGAGAAGTGTAGATGAGTATCAAGCGTTTGGCACTTTGCCGCAGTCAGGGCCGTCTGTTTGTGCTGCTTCGTTTTGCCGGTCAGGATGTCGCCGCGCTCATTGAGCAGGGAGGTTCTCAGTCCTTTGCCCGTGCGACGACGAGCGGTTCTTGTGTGCCATCGCTGGCACTCCCGGTCGATCATGGCCGCGTGCTGGCAATCTGTCCTTCGGTTGCCGACTACGAGCGCGAGCTTGCCGTCTTGGTGCTTCCGTTTTTGGATGGCTCGTCGATTGACATTGACTTTGCATCCAGTGGCCAAAAGCTTGGATCCATTCGCCTCGATAGCCGTATGGCTAAGCTGGAATCCAAGATCAACTACAAGGCAAAGCCTGTGCTGTGTGCGCTTATCCGCGATGCGCAGCGCGGCGAGCGCTGCGGCCGCTACGAGATCGATGCCGTCCGTTATCTTCCGGCCGATTCGGGTGCTGTGTGGCGCTACGAGGTCACATGGTCGGGAGACTCCCAGTGCACGCCCCAGCTTGAGATACTCGATACGCATATGAATGTCATCGATGCCACGGTTCATATGTTCGAGTCGCAGGTCGACGTTCCTCAGCAGAACGGATGCTGCGTCAATAAAACGTATCTGAGCGTGGAGATGCCCGAGGACATTCGAGATTTTGTCGCGATTGCAACTGATCCTGCGGGCCAGATCCAGGGCGGTTTTTGCGCCATGGATGGCCGCCTGTACAACGGCATGGTCGACGATAGCTGGAATCGCATGAAGGATGCGCGCGCGGACGACGCCGCCTATCGCCGTTGGTTTGAGCAGCATCGCGCAAAGCCGGGCGACTTGGCGTGCCAGTGCGCCGCCGCGGCGGCATTCGCCTACAGGCCGCTCGTGAGCATTGTGGTGCCGTGCTACAAGACTGATCGGGAATACCTGCGCGAGCTGCTGGACTCGGTGCTAGCCCAGAGTTATGACAACTGGGAACTGCTCCTTA
>UROR01000064.1 GCA_900549535.1 uncultured Collinsella sp.
CGCGGACGTCTGGGCGAATCCCGAAAATTTCCAGCTCACCCGCACGCGCCGTCCGCGCGTCGTGGCCGGCTGCCCGCCGGACGGATTCAGCAAAAGCGGCCAGTACTGGGGCAACCCCATCTACGACTGGTACGCCATGGAGTCCGACGGCTTCTCCTGGTGGGAGGGCCGCATTCGCGCCGCCCTCGACATGTACGACGTCATCCGCCTGGATCACTTCCGCGGCTTCGAGGCCTATTGGGAGGTGCCGTTCTCCTCGCCCGATTCGTCCTACGGTTCGTGGACGCAGGGTCCCGGCCTCAAGTTCTTCAAGACGCTCGAGAAAAAGCTCGGCACGCTGCCCATCATCGCCGAGGACCTGGGTTTCCTCACTCCCGGTGTCATCGACATGCGCGACAACTCGGGTTTCCCCGGCATGAAGATCCTGCAGTTCGCCTTTGAGGGCACCAACTCGTACTACCTGCCGCATAACTACATCGCCAACACCGTCGCCTATGTGGGCACCCACGACAACGAGACGGCGCGCGGCTGGTTTGAGGGAACGGCCACCCCGCGTCAGCGCGAGCAGGCAGCCCTGTACACCCATCAGCAGGCCGGCGAACCCATGGCAGATGCACTCAATCGCACCATCGCCGCCAGCGTAAGCGACACGTGCATCTACACCATGCAGGACCTGCTCAACTTGGGCAACGAGGCGCGCATCAACACCCCTGCCACGCTGGGCGGCAACTGGACCTGGCGCATGCTCGACGGCGCCATCACCCGCGAGCTCGAGCACAAACTCACCGACTGGACCGAGACCTACTTCCGCATCCCGTCGGAAGCCGAAATCGAGCTTCCTCAATAGGAGCCACCGCGCCCGACCCCCCACCGTGCGGACGCGCTTGCTTTTCCCGCGCGAGGCCACCCCAATCCCCTCGCGCGGGCTTCTTATGAATTGCAGACATGAAACAACCCATCACAGGAGAAAACATGCCCCAAATTAACCTCATGGAACTCGCCGAGCAGTCTTTTGGCACCTCGCTCGAGCAGCTCGACGACCGTCGCATTTACAAGCTGCTGGTCAAACTCGTGCAGGAGCGCTCCGCCACCCGCCCGCTCAACAACGGCAAGAAAAAGCTCTATTATATTTCCGCCGAATTTTTGATCGGCAAGCTGCTCATCAACAACATGATCGACCTCGGCATCTACGACGAGGTTAAGGACCAGCTCACCGCCGCAGGCCACGACCTCAACAAGATTGAGGAATTTGAGGTCGAACCGTCGCTGGGCAACGGCGGCCTGGGTCGCCTGGCCGCGTGCTTCCTGGATTCCATCGCCACGCTGGGCTTGACCGGCGATGGCGTGGGCCTCAACTATCACTACGGCCTGTTCCGTCAGCGCTTTGTCGACAACCAGCAGAAGGCCGTCCCCGACGAGTGGCTCGGTGAGCAGGACATCCTAGTCGACGATGACCGCTCCTACACCGTCGAGTTCGGCGATTTTGCCGTTACTTCCAAGCTCGTCAACATCGATGTGCCCGGTTACGGCCAGCCCACCAAGAACCGCCTGCGCCTGTTCGACCTGGCGAGCGTCGACGACGGCCTGGTCCCCGGCAGCTCCATCGACTTCGACAAGACCGAGATCGCCAAGAACCTCACCTTGTTCCTCTACCCCGACGATTCCGACGAGCAGGGCCGCCTACTTCGCATCTATCAGGAGTACTTCATGGTGAGCAACGCCGCCCAGCTCCTGATCGACGAGGCCGTCGAGCGCGGCAGCAACCTGCACGATCTGGCCGACTACGCCGTGGTCCAAATTAACGACACGCACCCCACCATGGTCATCCCCGAGCTCATTCGCTTACTCACCACCGAACATGGCATCGAGTTTGACGAGGCCGTGACCATCGTACGCTCCATGGTTGCCTACACTAACCACACGATTCTTGCCGAGGCGCTCGAGAAGTGGCCGCTCGCCAGCCTGCAGAAGGTCTCCCCTGCCATCGCCGACATTATCGTCAAGCTCGATGAGATCGCGAAGGCCGAGCACGATGACCCGCGCGTCGCCATCATCGACGAGCACGACACCGTCCACATGGCCCACATGGACATCCACTTTGGCTTCTCCATCAACGGCGTCGCCGCCCTCCACACGAAGATCGTGGAGGACTCCGAGCTTCATCGGTTCTACGAGATCTTTCCCAAGAAGTTCTCCAACAAGACCAACGGCATCACCTTCCGCCGCTGGATCCATGGGGCCAACCCCGCGCTCGCCAGCCTGCTCGACGATGTGATCGGCACCGACTGGCGCAGCACCGGCGATCTGAGCAAACTCGCCAAGTTCGCCGACGACAAGGACGTTCTTGAGCGCCTGGCCGCCACCAAGGTCGAAGCCAAGGCCATCATGCGCCAGTTCATGGCGCTCGAGCAGGGCGTGACCATTCCCTCCAACGCCATCATCGACGTCCAGGTCAAGCGCATCCACGAGTACAAGCGTCAGCAGATGCTCGCGCTCTACATCATCTGGAAGTACCTCGATATCAAGAACGGCAACAGACCTAAGCACCCCGTCACCATCATCTTTGGCGGCAAGGCGGCGCCTGCCTACACTATCGCGCAGGACATCATCCATCTGATCTTGACGCTGTCGCAGTGGATTGCAAACGACCCCGACGTGGCTCCCTACCTGCAGGTCGTCATGATCGAGAACTACAACGTCACCGCCGCCGAGCGCGTGATCCCCGCCGCTGATATCTCCGAGCAGATCAGCCTGGCCTCCAAGGAGGCGAGCGGCACCTCCAACATGAAGTTCATGCTCAACGGCGCCCTAACCCTGTGCACGCTCGACGGCGCCAACGTGGAGATTGCCGAGCTCGTGGGCGACGAGAATATCTATACCTTTGGTGCCTCGTCCAAACAGGTCGAGCAGCTCTATGCCGACGGCACCTATGACGCCGGTGTGCTCTACCGCAAGCCCGGCATTAAACTGCTGGTGGACTTCATCACCAACCCGGCCTTTATGGCGACCGGCAACGTCGAGCGCCTGCAGCGCCTGCACGATGACATTAAGGGCAAGGACTGGTTTATGGCCCTGCTCGACATCGAGGAGTACATCCAGACCAAGGAGCGCGTGTTGGCCGACTACGAGGACCAGGACGCCTGGATGCGCAAGACGCTCATCAATATCGCCAACGCCGGCACCTTCTCGTCTGACCGCACGATCTCCCAGTACAACGACGAGATTTGGCACCTGAGCTAATTTCGCTTCCCTTACCCATCCTCTTGAGAAACGCAGTCGTGGCAACACGGCTCCGTTTTTTGTGCCCGCACGTTACCCTGCGACCCAACTCGGCCAAACAATCTCGATCTGTAACAACTACTCGGTAAAAACGGTCCCAGCTGTTACAGATTGAGACATACCGGCCCCTCCCCTTGGGTTTATCTCGATCTGTAACATCTAACGTCCGAAATCGGCCCTACCCGTTACAGATCGAGACAAACGACCGGTCAGACAATCCCAACACAAAGAAAGGCTCCCCTCTCGCCCAGTGGACGGGAGGGGAGCCTTATATGTGACCGCGGCAAAAGGATGGCAATACCGCAGTCGCCCAAAGGGAGGGCCCGGATGCACCAGGCCTAGATAAGGTTCTTGCCAGAGACCTTATCGAAGAGGTGGGTCGCGTTCTTCTCGAACTTGAACCAGATGGGGTCGCCCGCCTTGAGCGCGCCCTTGGCCTCGAGGTCGACAACGGGAATGATCAGGACGAACTGGCCATCGGGAGCGGTCACGTGGACATGCTCGGTCGAACCCATGAGCTCGGTCACCTCGACGGTACCCTGGAGCGCGCCCTCCTCGTCCTTGTCGGCAAGCAAAATCTGCTCGGGGCGCACGCCGGCCGTGATCTCCTTCACGTCGCCGCCGTCCCAGTTGAGAGCAAGCTGAGCGCAGGTCTCGGGAGCGAGCGCCACGTTCATATCCTCGGTCTTGACGGTAAAGCCGTTGCCCGAGCGCACCAGCTGGGCATCGAAGAAGTTCATCTGCGGCACGCCGATAAAGCCGGCAACGAAGATGTTCGCGGGATGATTGAAGACCTCCTGCGGGGTGGCGATCTGCTGGACGACGCCGTCCTTCATGACCACGATACGGTCGCCAAGGGTCATGGCCTCGGTCTGGTCGTGAGTAACATAAATGAACGTGCCCTTGATCTCGTGGCGCAGCTTAATGAGCTCGGCACGCATCTGGTTACGAAGCTTGGCGTCCAGGTTGGACAGCGGCTCGTCCATCAGGAAGACCTTGGGGTCACGCACGATGGCGCGGCCGATAGCGACACGCTGGCGCTGGCCGCCGGAGAGCGCCTTGGGCTTACGGTCGAGGTACTCGGTAATGCCCAGAATCTCGGCAGCAGAGCGAACCTTGCGGTCGATCTCGTTCTTGGGAACCTTCTTGAGCTCGAGCGTAAATGCCATGTTCTCGTACACCGTCATATTGGGGTACAGAGCGTAGCTCTGGAACACCATGGCGATGTCGCGGTCCTTGGGCGCCACGTCGTTGACACGCTTGCCATCGATGAGCACATCGCCCGAGGTAATGTCCTCCAGGCCGGCGACCATGCGCATCGTCGTGGACTTACCGCAGCCAGAGGGGCCAACGAGGACGACGAACTCCTGGTCGTGAACGGTGAGGTTGAAGTCCTCTACAGCGAGCACACCGTCCTCGGTAACCTTGAGGTTGTGCTTCTTCTCCTCGGTCTTCTTCTTTTTGCCAAAGAAGCCCTTCTTTTTTGACTCGTTGTTGGGATACACCTTCTGAACATGTTTGAGAACAATCTCGGCCATGTCTTTACCTTTCGATACGCGGCGCCGCGCTGAGGGACGCCGCCAAAACTTGCAAAACAGTTACGGCATCAGCCCTTGACGGCACCTGCCACCACACCGTCGATGATGTACTTCTGGCAGAGGATGTACATGATGACGATGGGGATAACGACCATCATGATGCAGGCCATCATGGGGCCGAGCTCGACGTGGCCGTAGCCGCCGCGGAAGTACTGGATCAAGATAGGAATGGTCTTGTACTTGGTGGAGTCGAGCGTAAGGTAGGGCAGCAGGTAGTCGTTCCAGACCCACATGGTCTCGAGAATGCCGACCGAAAGATAGGTGGGCTTCATGATGGGAAGGACAATCTTAAAGAACACCTGGACCGGGTTGCAGCCGTCGATCATGGCCGCCTCCTCGATCTCGAGCGGGATGTTCTTTACAAAGCCGGCGAACATAAAGACCGCCAGGCCCGCGCCAAAGCCCAGATAGATAAAGCAGATGTTGAACGGCGTGTTAAAGCCGATGCGGTCCGCCAAATTGGACAGCGTGAACATGAGCATCTGGAACGGCACGACCATCGAGAACACGAACAGGTAATAGAAGAAGTTCGAGATCTTGTTGTTGACACGAACCACGTACCAAGCGCACATGGAGCAGCACACCAAGATCAGCACGACCGACGTGACCGTGATGATGAGCGAGTACATAAATGCCGAGGCAAAGCCCTGCTCGTTAAGGGCGTGCATGTAGTTTGCGAGGCCGTTGAACGTCTCGGGCGTGAGCAGATCGAATGCCGTGGTGGTGCTGATTGCGGTCGCTTTCTTAAAGGAATTGAGCGCAATCATGAACACGGGGTAGATCCACGCGAGCGACAGGATCGTAAAGAAAATCGAGAGCGCGCGGTTGATAACCTTATAGCGTTTCATTACTGCTGCACCTCCTTGGACCTCGTGGCCTTAAGCTGGATCATGGAGATGGCCACGACCAGGATGCAGAAGATAACCGCCTTGGCCTGACCAATGCCCTGCCATGCGATACCGGCACGCGAATAGAACGTGTTGTAGATGTTCAGGGCGAGCATCTCGGTGGAGTGCGCGGGGGCACCACCGGTAAGGGCGAGGTTCTGGTCGAACAGCTTAAAGCCGTTGGTGATGGACAGGAACAGGCAGATGGTGATCGTCGGCATCAGGTTAGGGATCTTAACCTTCCAAAACGTCTGCCATGCCGTGGCACCGTCGACCTTGGCGGCCTCGATGTAGTCGGACGGAATAGACTGCAGACCAGCGATGTAGATGATCATCATGTAGCCGACCTGCTGCCACAGGGTCAGGATGATAAGGCCCCAGAAGCCAGCAGCAGAGTTAAGGGCGATGAGCTGGGCGCCCACGTTGGAGAGCAGGCAGTTGATCAGAATCTGCCAAATGTAGCCCAGCACGATGCCGCCGATCAGGTTCGGCATAAAGAAGATCGTACGGAAGATGTTGGTGCCCTTGAGCGCTTTGCGGGTGAGCGCCTGCGCGATGGCGAGGGCAATCACGTTGATGAGCACCGTCGACAGGAAGGCAAACGCCACCGTAAAGAAGAACGACGTGGCAAACTGCGGATCGGACAGTGCGCGCACGTAGTTCTCGATACCGACAAAGTGCGTATTGTTGATGGTAATAAACTGGCAGAACGAGAGATAGAAGCCCTGGATAAAGGGAATCACGAACCCGATCATAAACGCCAGGCACGTGGGCAGCATAAAGAGCGGCCACCAGCGCTTGAGTGCTTTGCCCATAGAAGGGTCCTTTCAATATGCAGGGGGCGGGCAAACCAACGTCTGCCCGCCCCCTGTCGCTAATCAGATAGCTTGGGCAGCAACTACTTACTCGGAAGCAGCCTTCTCGGTCTTCCAGCCATCGACGAAGGCGTTCTTGACGCCGTCCCACTTGCTGTTGTCGGCAGCATAGGCAATCAGAGCCTGCTTGAGGTTCTTCTTCCACTCCTCAGAGGGGATGTAGACGAAGTCCCAAGCGACGGTCTTCTTGCCGTCCTTGGCCATGGCAACGGCCTGCTGCGAGAAGACGTTGGTGGTTTCCTTGGCGCTCTTGAACGGGGCGGTCAGACCCATCTTGTCAGCGATGATGCTGGTGGCGGTGTCAGAAGTGACGCACCAATACATGAAGTCCTCGGTGGCCTTCTGGGCATCCTCGGAAGCCTGGGAGCTGACGCACCAGTAGTTCTCGCCGCCGGAGCACAGGCCCTGGTTCTCCTCGCCGTCGACACCGATGTAGATGGGCATCATGCCAATCTGATCGTCGGTCATGCCGGCCTTGGTGAGGTCAGCGTAAGCCCAGGAGCCGTTCTGATAGAAGACGGCCTTGCCGGTTGCGAACTCGTTGGTGGCGTCGTCGCCAGTCTTGGAAGCAAGCTGCGAAGGATCGCAGGTGGAGTCGGTGATATACAGGTCGAAAATCTGCTTGAAGTTGTCGAGATACTCGCCCTTGATCTCGTCGTCCTCCTGGTTGTGCTCCTTCTCGAACTCGTAGTAGAGCGGGAGGTTGGCGAGGTGGGTGGTGTAGCGCCAGCTGGAGGAGTCATCCATGCCAGCAGAAGTGAAGGCGCCCTCAATGCCGAGCTCGTCCTTGCGGGCCTGGATGTCGTCGGCACAAGCCTTCAGCTTGTCGAAGGAGTTGATGTCCTCGGCCTTGTAGCCAGCCTTCTCGAGCAGCTGCTTGTTGTAGATGATGCCGTAGCTCTCCTGGACCCAGTCGATACCCAGATCCTTGCCATCGGACTGCAGAGCCAGGGAGTCGTCAATGAGCTCACCGCGGAGCTTGGTATCGGACAGGTCGGCGCAGTAATCCTTCCAGTTCTTAAGACCGGTGGGGCCGTTGACCTGGAACAGGGTCGGAGCGGAGCTCTTGGACATCTCGGACTTGAGCTTCTCCTCGTAAGTGTTGGAGGCGGCGGTCACGATCTTGACCTCGACGCCCTTCTCCTTCTTATAGGCCTTGGCGATCTCCTTCCACTCCTTGTCGACCTCGGGCTTGAATTGGAGGAAGTAGACCTCGGCAGCGTCACCAGAAGCAGAGGAGCCGGAGCCGGCAGAACCACCGCAGCCCACGAGACCCAGACCAAGCACCGCAGCCGCGGAACCAGCAAAGCCCAGGAACTGCCTTCTGCTCATTTCGTTCTTCATTACAATCCACCCTTTCACACCGTGGCGGCACCCTTTGCCGCCGCCTTCGGAGATTGGCTCGGGGACTTTGCCCCTTTTGCTGATTTGTACAATACGCTATTTGGCTAGTTGTTTGAACAAGTATTACTAGAGCGGTAGAAAAACATCGGTGAACGGTAATTTCAACTTGATACTTGACAAGTTTTGTATAAACAATTATTTGTTATCGAATATAGAGAAAACGCCCGGTCAAGCCGATGCATCGTCGGTTTGACCGGGCGTTTTCGCTTTGAGGGCATGAGTCTCGTCAGGCTGCGAGCTAGCCGGCTATCGCTTGGAGTTGACGCGGTAGTGGAAGATCTCGGGATGCGTGCGGGCATGCGTGACCTCGAACAAGATGCCGTCCGAGGTGTACGACTGGCTCTCCATAACGGCGACACAGTTGTATTTGCCAAGGTCCAAGTAGCTGCAGTCCTCATCGTTGGCAAGCTCGACGCTCACCGTACGGCGGCTCGCCATCACTTTGACGCCGCGCTTGTGCTCCAGATAGCCGTAGATAGAATCCGCCGCGATCTCGGGGGTCAGGCCCTTGGCGATCGACGCCAAAAAGTAGCCATGGTCCACTTGGCGCGCACTGCCGTTGAGGCTTCGGACACGCACTACGCGAATCAACTCCTCGCCCACCTTAAAGCCCAGGCGACGAGAGAGTTGCTCGGTGCAGACCAGATGTTCAAAAGACTTAACGTCCGTCGATGCAACGGCATTGTTGCGTTTTGCGAACTCGCCAAACGACTCAACCTCTTCGAGTGCGCCCAACATGTCGGTTTCGCCCTTAAGCCAAATAACGCGCACGCCCTTGCCGTGTATGGGCTGCACAAACATCCCGTCGGCCAGCATACCCAAGGCGCGACGGACGGTATTGCGAGTACATCCGAACTCCGCGGTCAACTCAGCTTCGGTTGGCAGCATCTCCTGAAACGCATAGGTCCCATTAATGATGCGCGAGCGTATTTCTCGGTAGATTCCTTCGTATATCGCTTTTGGCATTGTTTCACCTCTACATTATTCATTTCCGGCTAGGCACGATAGCATTTCTTTGGGTTGTTTAAACCGATTATCGGTAAAGCACGGATTATTTACCGTCGACGGTTCCCCCGAAACCCAAATCGGACCGAATCAAAACCGTCAATGCGGCAAGCAGCCAGTCCTCTACAATGAGTTCATTGTTTAAACGTTCTTGCTCGCACAGCATGTTGCATCCGGAAGGCATATTATGCTGCAGAAAATCCAACGCTTTGGCGGAGCCATGTTCGCGCCCGCCATGCTGTTTTCTATATCAGGCCTCATGGTCGGCATCTCCGCCCTCGCCACGACCGTAGACATCGTCGGTGACCTCGCCGTATACGGAACCCCTTGGTACGTTTTCTGGACCATCATCCAGCGCGGCTCGTGGACGGTCTTTAAACGTCTCCCGCTCCTTTTTGCCGTAGCGTTGCCTATCGGTCTTGCCCAAAAGCAACCGGCACGCTGCTGCCTCGAGGCGCTTGTGGCCTATTTTGCCTATTGCTTCTTTTTGAGCGAGATCATTAAGCTGAGCGGAGACAACCTTGGGCTTAAGTACCCATCATCTTTGACCCCCGCCAGCGGTATCACCGTCATCGACGGCATCAAGACGCTCGACACCGGCATTATCGGCCCGCTGGCGGTATCGGCAACCGTCGTCGCCATCCATGACCGCTTCTACGATGCCAAGGTTCCCGATTGGCTCGGCACCTTCTCGGGTTCCTCGCTGGTCTACCTCATCAGCTTTTTTGCCGTGTTTGCCCTTGCCGCCATCTCGGCCGCCATCGTGCCCTTCGCATACGCTGTGACCGAAACGCTGCGCCACGCACTTGCGGGCGTCGGCCCCTTCGGCGTGGGCATCTTTGTGTTTTTGGAGCGAGCACTCGAGCCCATGGGGCTGCACCACCTGCTCTATATGCCCATCTATTACGACAATCTGGTCATTCACGACGGTATTTACGCCACGTGGACCAACCTGCTCCCCATTCTCTCCCATAGCACGCGCCCTTTAAATGAACTTGCGCCCTGGGCAGGTTTTACCGCCACCGGCTGGGGCAAGCTCTTTGGCCTTCCCGCCATCGCGGCAGCATTCTATTTCACCGCCAAACCCGAACGCCGCGCCGGCCTTAAGGTCATCCTTTTGCCCGCCATCGTCGCCTCGGTGGTCTGCGGTGTCACCGAGCCGCTCGAGTTTCTCTTTATGTTCACCTATCCTGGACTCTTTTTGCTCTACGCCGTCCTATCCTCCTGCCTTGCCATGACCATGAACTTCTTTGGCATCGTCGGCATCTTCTCGGGCGGTCTCATGGAAATGACGGCCTTCAACTTCATCCCACTCATGCGAATGCATGCCGGCTCCTACCTTTTGGCGCTCGGTATCGGTCTTGCCTTTAGCCTCATCTTTTTTGTTAGTTTTCGAGCACTCATCTTGGTCTATGACCTTAAGACGCCGGGCCGCGAGGATCATGCCTCCAATCGCGCGGCAATCGATCGTTTAACGGGAAGCGGCTTTGCCAAAGAGCAATCTCCCAATGGCGAGGTCAGTATTCAATCCGATCAAGATCACGTCCTCGCTGAGCGGGTAATTCAGCTTTTAGGTGGCGTTGGCAATATCGTGGGCGCAACCAACTGCGCCACGCGCCTGCGCGTCGAGGTCGCAGACCCTTCCA
>UROR01000065.1 GCA_900549535.1 uncultured Collinsella sp.
GAATCCGTCCGATTCTGCCCTAACTTCGCTCGGCTATCAGCCCGAGGAACTCGCCCAGATGGCTGTTCTACTAGGCTGCCTCCTCGATATTGTTTCCAATATGTTTCACACTACGTTATAGTCGTTATATACATTTTTCAAGACACAAATCGGTGAACGAGGAAATGATTCCCAGGAGTGTCCCCAAGTGCCGGCACAAAAGGAACGTCCCCAAGTGCCAACCACGGCAACGCCGACGTTTTGGCAATGTCAGCGAGCGCCCGTCATTTGAGCCAAGGTGCCGTGAAATGAAAAGGCGCTGACCTTCTGGTCGCGCCTTTGAAATTGAACGGCAGATTGGCCAAATGCCGGGTGCGCAGCGTCGGCCGGTCCGCCGTTCGGTAGAACGGCGGAACCAATATCCCCTAGTAATCCAGCTTCCACATGTAGCGTCGCGTCATGTAGTCCTTGTGGGTGACGGCAGAGAGCGCGCGCATGTACACGTTGTTGAGAATCGGGGCAAAGATCAGGTGGTTGAAGTATTCGCTCACGCTGTCCTTGATGTCATTGAGGCCGAGCTCCTTGGCGTCGAGCTGATAGACGCGCTCGCCACCGTACTGGTTGACGAAGCGGATGCCGCGCTCGTCGTTGCAGCGGCTGCGGCCGACGCTGATGAGCTGGAACAGCGAGGTGCGCTTGTCCAGGATCTCGAAGGGGCCGTGGAAGAAGTCACAGGTGTTGATGGTGCAGGAGTCGATCTGCAGCATCTCCTGCACGTTGCAGATGCTAAAGACGTAGGCGGCACCAAAGAGCGGACCCTGAGCCATGACGTTGATGCAGGGCTTGTCGGCGTTCTGCTCGGCCCACTTGGCAGCGAGCGGACGAGTGTACTCGACGGCCTTGCGATAGATAGGGTCGACCAAGTCGAAGGCGGCCATGGCGGTCTCGTACTCGGCATAGCCCTCGGTCTGCTGCGTAAGCTCCATGGCGATCATGGTCACGACAGCGGAGTTGGTGCGGCCCATGCAGGACTCGTCGACGGCCAGGCTGTCGTACTGGATCTTGTAGTCGCAGACCTCGGTGAGGCCGGACTCGTCAACATAGATGGCGATGGTGCTGGCGCCGTGGTCCTTGGCGACCTGGGCGGCGATGATGGTCTCCTTGGTGCCGCGCATGGACACGACGACGGCCAGAGTGTTCTCGTTGACATAGGCAGGGGTTGCGTGCACGAACTCGTTGCTGGTGTAGCTGGAGCTCACGACCTGCGTGGCCTCGTGCTCCATAAAGTACTGGGCAGGATAGTTACCGCCGTTGGATCCGCCGGCGCCAATCCACACGACGCGCTTGATGCCGCCCTTGTCAGCCTTGTCAGCCAAAACCTGGGAGACGACGTCCTTAACCTGTTCCTGAGTAGTCATCGTGCATCAGCCTTTCTTCTCGTTTGATGCTCTCGATGGCATACAAGTTACATACATGTTTTGGCTATGTCGACTAGTTGTATGCTATATTTGTCTTAGAAATTTTGCTGATGCGGTTTTCGATAACTAGCTACCAGCGGTTTTATTGTTGTATTGAATACATGCTTGATTAGACTCGCATATAAGTTAGATACAGGTTGATCGCATGAACGCTTCATCTAAAAAGAAACTGAGCCAGTACGAGCGCTTGGCGGGCATGCTGCGTGACCGCATCGCCGCCGGTATCTACGCACGCGGAGACAAGCTGCCGTCCGAGATGGAACTCATGGACGAATCGGGGCTGTCGCGCAGCACCGTACGCCATGCCCTTAAGGTGCTCGTTGATGAGGGTCTGGTTCGAACCGAGCGCGGGCGCGGCGCCTTTGTGGCCGACACGCCGGCGCTCCACGAGAACAACCTGGTGTTTTCGAGCTATACGGCGCAGGTCCAGGGTCAGGGCATGAAGCCCACCACGCGCACGGTGGACTCGGGCTTTACCAAGGCGGGCGGCAGCATAGCCAAGTTCTTTGATGCCGCCGTGGGCAGCAAGCTCGTCAAACTTGTCCGTCTGCGTTATCTGGACGATGCGCCACTGTGCCTGGAGACCACCTATCTACCACCGAGCTTTGAAGCACTCATCGACCGCGATATCAACGGTTCGCTCTACGCCACGCTGCGCCAGGAATTCCATCGCGCGCCGGCACAGGGACATAAGACCTTTGAGGTGTGCTATGCCTCGCAAAACGAGGCGTTTTTGCTCAACGTTGAGCGTGGGCAGGCGCTGATCCTGATCACCGACTACGTCTACGACACCGACGGCCGCCCGCTCCATGTCTCCAAGCGCATCCAACGCACCGACCGCGCCAAATACACCGAGCCCATCGGCTAACCTGTCCCTAAATGGTAGGTTTGGGGAGGTCGGGGAACCAGGTCGGTTTGGGTTGGTTGGGCGTGCGCTCGGCTAGGACCAACTCCATCCAGCACATGTCGTACCAGCGGCCGAACTTTTGGGCGCAGCGATCGAAGGCGCCCACCAGGCGATATCCCATATGGGCATGGAAATCCTGGCTGTTGTGCGTCAGGTACTCATCGTCCTTGTCGTGCGGCACGGCAATGAGCGCGCACATGTTGGTGATGCCCATCGCGATCAGGCACTGCTTGAGCGCATCGTGCAGCTTGCGGCCCAGCCCGCCGTGGCGCACGTCGCGCGCCAGGTAGATCGACGTCTCGACCGACCAGTCGTATGCCTCACGGCTGTTGAGCGGACTCACATAGGCATAGCCTACCGGACGCCCGTCCAGCTCCATCACCAGATACGGATAGCGCTCGAGCGTGCGCTCGATGCGCCCGGCGAACTCCTCAACGCTCGGCACCTCATATTCGCAGGTAATCGCCGTCTGGCGCACATACGGCTCATAGATGGCAAGCAACGCCGGCGCATCATCGGGCGTCGCCAGGCGAATCGTCGGCTCGGGCATCTCGGTCATACAACCCTTCTCCCCCAAAAGCAAAGACCGCCCTGCGCCAAACCCAGCGCAAGGCGGCCCCTCGTCATTACATCAGGCTACAGGACAGCCGCCAGTGCGTCGATGTCCTCCTGCGTCGTGGCCCAGCTGGTACAAAAACGCACCACCGTGTGGGTCTCGTCGTACTTTTCCCAGTACTCGATCGAGGCATGCTCGCGAATGCGCGCCATATCCTCGTTGGGCAGAATCACGAACTGCTGGTTAGTCGGCGTCTCCAAGAAGAACCGGTAACCGTGCTCGTGCAGCACGTGACGAAGCGCCTGCGCGGTTTCAATCGCCTGGCGACCAATCTCAAAATACAGGCCGTCGGTAAAGAGTGCCTCAAACTGCACGCCCGTCAGGCGGCCCTTGGCCAGCAACGCACCGTGCTGTTTAATACGCGGAATGGGATGCGCCGGGGCGTGCATGCCGCAAAACACCACAGCCTCGCCGCAGAGCGCGCCGCACTTGGTGCCGCCGATGTAGAACACGTCACACAGCTGTGCCAGCTCGGGCAGGGTAATGTCGCACTCATCGGCCGCCAGCGCATAGGCCAGGCGGGCGCCATCCACAAACAGCGGAATCTCGCGCTTCTGGCACACTGCGTGAATCGCCGCGAGCTCGGCCTTGGAGTACAGCGTGCCGTACTCGGTCGATAGGCTCACGTACACGGCACCCGGAAACACTGTGTGCTCGTAGCTCTCGTTTTCGTAGAACACCTGGATATAGCTCTCGAGGTCCTCGGCGTGCATCTTGCCCTCATAGCCGGGGATGGTGAGCACCTTGTGGCCGCCAAACTCGATGGCGCCCGCCTCGTGGCAGGCGACGTGGCCGGTCTCGGCAGCAACGACGCCCTCGTACGGCGCAAGCAACATGTCGATCACCGTCGCGTTGGCCTGCGTACCGCCCACCAGAAAAAACACGTCGGCATCGGGAGCCTGGCAGGCCTCGCGAATAAGTTGCTTGGCGCGCTCGGTGTGCGCATCGGTACCGTAGCCGGGCTGCGGCTCCATATTGGTGTCGACGAGCGCCTGCAGCACCGCCGGATGTGCGCCGTGGGAATAGTCGTTGTTAAACGCGAGCATGGCAATCCTCTCTTACCGGGTATCGGCCAGATGATTCAAACGGAGCTATTGTACGCCGTTGGGATAGGCAATGCGCGCGGCAAGGCACTCAAGTGCCAGTACCAGGGCAAAACCGCAGCTCACATCACTCAAAAAGTGCGCGCCGATCACGATGCGGCCAAGCGCGACGAGCGCCGCGACCACAGCCGCCGTCCAAAAGACCACGCGGCGGCGCGACGGTTTTTCCTTAAAGGCCGCCGCGGGAAGCCCGGCGAGCATAAGGCCGATCGCCGCATGCGCGGTGTGTCCACTCGCGAACGACTTGAACCCGTCCTTGATCACGCCGGCGGCGATATAGGCCCACTTGTCGGGGTTGCCGATCACCCACCACGGCTGAAAATTGAGCCCCGGCGTGACCTCGATCACGCGCATGCGCGGGCGTGACCATAACGGCTTAACAATGACGTTGAGGATGATGGCCTGAGCGACCCACACGGCCAGTACCATCAACGCCCAGCGTGTGAGCTCGTCGGGCTCGGTCGTGCGAGTAAGGCGATAGACGACAAGGTTAGCGGCGATGACCAGCACAAACGTCAGTACCAACTGAACCGCGATGAGTTTGCCGCCAACCCGCAGGGACGAAACGATCTCGTAGCCGGCCAGGCCAATGTTGACGAGGATGCCGAGCACGGCGAGCCATTTGCTCCCCCTGGAGTCGGGACGCACCGCGCGCACGAGCATAACGCCCGCGATGCTCGCCGTCAGCTCAAACGGCAGCTCGCCGGCGGCCTCGATAAAGCGGCCGTACATGCTGCCGATGTTGAACAGCGCGCACGAGATCTGATAATCGAAGAAGCTGCCCACGCCCAGACAAAGACACAGGACAACCGCGATAATGGCGACATCTTTCTTATAGATGTATCCGAACATGCTTTCCTTTCGATGGAGCCAGAGTGCCCAAATGGGGTATTTACAGCGTCGACTCGCTAGTCATCATCACTAGCGCCCAGCTGTTGCAGCAGCATGAGCGCCGCCGCCACCGGGCCGGTACCGTCGTTGGCGTCGAGACCGCGACCCAGGCCGCTGCCCGCGCCGGCGCCCGCCTTGTAGGGCACCGACAGTTTGCGGCTCTTGGGGAAGTTCACCGCGCCATAGCGGGTCTTAAGCTCAAAGGCCACCTTCTTGGGAACGTCAACCCCCAGGAAGGTAATGCGTCCACCGCTGAGCGTGACGCTCTCGAGCCCCAAGCGCTCGCCGCGAATACGAATGCGAGCGCGGTTGAACAAGTTGAGCCCCGCCAACGGAAGCTCACCGTGCGCAGCCTCGGTCTCCTCCTGCACCTCGTCGATACTCTCCAGGTCCTCAGCCGCCGCGAGCTTGCGGTACACGAGCACGCGCTGGTCCACCGCCGGCAAGTACTCCTCGGACAAGAAGTAGTCGGCCGGCAGGTTAATGCCCACGCTCGCCGCCTCCACGCCGGCATCGTCATCGCCGCGCGCCTCGGCCACTGCCTGGCCCAGCATCTGCGTAAACAGGTCAAAGCCCACGCTCGACAGGTTTCCGTGCTGCTCGGCGCCCATAAGCGAGCCGGCACCGCGAATCTCCAGGTCGCGCATGGCGATGCGCATGCCGCTGCCCAAGTCCTGGAACTCGGAAAGTGCAGTCAGGCGCGCCGTGGCCTCCTCGGTGAGAGGCAGCTCACCCGGGAACATAAAGTACGCGTAGGCCTGCGTGGCAGAACGGCCCACACGGCCCTTGAGCTGGTAGAGCTGCGCCAGGCCCAAGCGCTGCGAATCCTCGATGATGAGCGTGTTGGCGGTCGCGTTATCGATGCCGCTCTCCACGATGGTCGTGGCGATGAGCACGTCGATCTTTTTGGTCGCGAACTCGATCATCACGTCCTCGACCTCGCGCGGGCTCATCTTGCCGTGTGCCACGCCCACGCGCGCCTCGGGCGCGGCCTCGTGCACGCGCGCCACGGCATCGTCGATGGTCTTGACGCGGTTGGACACGTAGTACACCTGGCCGCCGCGACCCACCTCCAGGCGAATCGCCGCGCTCACCACGTCGGGGTCGTACTCCCCCACGTGCACGATCACGGGACGGCGCCCGGTCGGCGGCGTGGTGATCAGGCTCATGTCGCGCACGCCGCTCGTGGCCATCTGCATGGTTCGCGGGATAGGCGTAGCCGAAAGCGTGAGCACGTCAATCTGCTCGCGCAGGTTCTTGAGCTGCTCCTTGTGCTGCACGCCAAAGCGCTGCTCCTCGTCGATGATCACCAGGCCCAGGTTCTTGGGGTTCACGTCGGCCGAAAGCAGACGGTGCGTGCCGATGAGCACATCAATCGTGCCCTCGGCAAACGCCTTGAGCGCGCGCTTTTGCTGCGCCGGGGTGCGGAAGCGGCTGAGCACCTCGACCTCAAGGCCAAACGGGGCAAAGCGCTCAAAGAATGTCTCGTAGTGCTGCTGGGCCAGAATGGTCGTGGGGCAGAGCACCATGACCTGGCGGCCGGAGTCCACACACTTAAACGCCGCGCGTAGAGCGACCTCGGTCTTGCCAAAGCCCACGTCGCCGCACAGCAGGCGGTCCATGGGCTTGGGCGCCTCCATGTCGGCCTTGATGTCGGCGATAGCCTCCAGCTGGTCGCGCGTCTCGTCGTAGGGGAAGCTCTCCTCCATCTCGATCTGCTCGGGCGTGTCGGGCGGGCAGGCGATACCGGTAATCGACGAGCGGCGCGTATACAGATCGACGAGGTCAAACGCCAGCTTTTTGGCGTTCTTGCGCGCCTTGTTGGTGGCACGCGTCCAGTCGGCGGTGTTGAGCCTGGTCAGACGCGGCTTGTCACCGTCGGGGCCAACGTAGCGCGTGATGCGGTCGACCTGCTCCAGCGGCACGTAGAGCTTGTCGCCATCGGCGTATTCCAGCAAAAAGTAGTCGCGTTCCTTGCCGCCCACTTCCTGGCGCGCGATCTCGCTAAAGAGCGCGATGCCGTGGGTAGCGTGCACCACGTAGTCGCCCGGCTTAAACGGGAAGGTGATCTGCGTAATGTCCACCTTGCGGCGGCTGCGCGCGCGGTTGGCGTCCATGCGGGCATTGAGGTCGGCGATCGAGAACACGGCCAAATTGGCGTCGGGCACCACCACGCCCTGCGGCAGGGCGGCATCGACAAAAGTCACGCGTCCGCGCGAGATGGTGGACACGGCGGCGCCGGCGGCAGCCTGGGCGGCACCCGCCTCGAGCGAGCGGGCGTTGAGCGCATCGGCGCGGCGCTCGCGAATGGAAGCATGGGCCTCCTGGCGGGCGGCGCGATCGGCAGAATCTGTCGCTGCCACGCGCACGTGGTCGCCGATGGCGCCGGCGTTTTCGGGTGCAGCGGTCAGCGACTCCTCAAACGTAATGCCTTCGTCGCCAAAGGTGAGCTCCATCGACTCGCGCGCACCGCGGTCGGGGATGGCAAACACGCAGGCATAGCGCTTGCCCACGACCTCCTGGATACGCGTCATAAAACGGTTGTCCGAGCCTGCGATGGCCGGCTGCTCAATCTTGAGCTCGGCCGTCACCGCACCGCCGGCACGAATCAGGCTCACATAGTTCAGGCGCTGCTGAGCACCAAAATCGAGCTGCTGGGCACGTACATACAGGCCGTCCAGTCGGTCAATCCCCGCCTCGCCGGCACGCGCCTCGATATCCTCGTAGGCACGCAGGCAATCGTCGAACAGCGAGCGCGGCTCGGACAGCACCACGAGCGCCTTGCCGCTCACGTGCGCCAGCGGGCTCACGGTCTGGCCGTACATCACCGGCAAAAAGCGGTCGAGCTCGGGCGTGACGATGCGCGCATCCACCATCTCGAGCAGCGCCGCCAACTTGCTGTCGTCCTGGCTGGCGCGATAGAGCGCCACATGCATGTTGTGGACGGCCTCGTCGGTGAGCGCCAGCTCACGGCACGGGAAAATCTCGATACTGTCCTCATTGCCGATGGTCTGCCCCGTTGAGCTCACCATGCGGCGGATGCGATCGATCTCGTCGCCGAAGAACTCGATGCGCACGGGCGCCTTTTCCTGCGCGGGGAACACCTCGACGGTGTCGCCGTGCACGCGGAACAGGCCTGGCGCGTCGGCGGCACCGGCATTGGTGTAGCCCATGCCCACCAGACGCTGCGGCACTTCGTCAAAGGGAATCTCCTCGCCCACCGCAAAAGTAGTGGACTCCCAGTAGTGGCTCTCGACCGGCGGCACGCAGCGCAGCAGCGCGCGGGCCGAGGCGACCATGATGCAGTTGTCCCCGCGCACGATGCGCCCGAGCGCCTCGCAGCGCTGAGCTACCACGGCATCGTCGGGCGCCTGCTCGCGCCAAGGGTAGTCCTTGCGCTCGGGAAAGCGGCACACGTGCTCCAGGCCTACATAGGCGGCCAGACTGCGTGCGGCGCGATCGGCCGCATCCTCGCCACTCACGATGTAGACCGTGGGGCGCGGACGACGCGCAAACTGGGCTGCCGCCATAAGCGTGCGACCCGATTGCGACACGGCCAGCGTCACGTCCTCGCCGGCATCGAGTCCGGCCTCGACAGTCTGCAGCGCCTCGGCAGTGTAGAGCTGCGCGGCTATACGGTGAATGAGCATGCTGTTCCTCCGGCATTGCAACGCCAAAAGCCCGCCGGGGCAAGCTCGGCGGGTCGTTCGTCAAATTCGTTGCCTGTCATGGTAGCGCATGGAGAGGACTCCAGCTCAAGCGTACGCCCAGCCCCGCAAAAAACGCCAGACAGAACTGGACTCGCCGGCTTCGCCAAAATCTCCCCGTCACGTCGAACGCCGCAACCACGGAAAGCTCCCCAAGAAACGGCTATTCCTCAAAAAAGCTCGCAACGTTCAAACGGCTCGTCCACTCTCCTATGGTGTTGGCAAAGCCGACGCGTGTGTACACGCCCGCAAAACGGCCGCGATACAGGTACAGGCCTTCCATATTAGAAGCGGGCGCAAAACCAAGATCATCCACAAGTCCTTTGGGCGCCTCTCCTCGATGCGGCCCATCGACAAGCGTTCCGCGCAAGCAGGGAGTCTGATACTGCTGAGCATACTCCTGCACAATCGCCCCAGCGGCCGCAGCACGAGCAAGCACCTGGGACCATTCCTGTTCCGTGGCATCCAAACCAGCGACAACGCCAACCGCATTGTAGCCGCCGCACGGCTTGACGATCCATCGGTCCTTTTCGGCAAATCTCGACAACTGGGTGCTTTCGTCCAAAATCTCGGTATAGGGCACATGCTCCCGTACAAACGATTGCTCCTCCGGGCTCAACAAGGACTGCCCGGCTCGAGACCACAGAAATGCAAATACGGTCTTAGTCGCACACGGCCACGTTCTAAATCCCCCGACGATGCACGCGATCCCTTCTTGAGCCGCCTCAATTAAGGCCGAGCGTCCATCGCACGGCTTATCCCACAACTCGCCAGTCACCGCGCGCCGCCAAACGCAATCAATAGGGCCGACGGCATCGCACAGCCGCCTAGCACCGCCCTCGCCTTCGCCAATCCGCAGGTCGCGCACATCCGCAAAGCGTGCGACTACACCCCGCCGTCTCATAAGGTCGACAAAATGAGCCGCATCTTCCAAGTCGATGCTTTCCGAATAGTCGACGATTGCCACCGAAGCGGGATATATCTTTGATTGCGGTGCATAAAACCCCTCGTCAACGTGGGCCCCATCGTCCGATCGCGCACTATCCTCGGTGCGGCGAGGATGGGCCAGTTCCCACTCTGCATAGGTCTCAAACAATGCATCTATCCAGCTACCGCACAAATCGTACTGCCGAAAGCCGGGATGGTCTGATGCAAACTCCTCAAAGGAAGGCGTCATTCGCACTGCCTGGCAGACCGCATCGGTCACTACCATTCCGGCACTGCCGTCGGTATTGAGCTCGCAAAACGTATACGAACCGGTATCCTCGTCAAGAAAGATATCAACGCGCGCAAGGGGAATCTGGCAATCATAGCCGGCATCCATAGCACACAGGTCAGCAAAAGCCGGATCCATGCGAAACCACGCACGCACGGAGGTATCGGAACAAAACGCCCGCGTCACCTTGTCCATAATGCCGTACATGCGCTCGGCGGCCTCCTTAAGAATCGCCGTCATATCCTTGTCGAATATCTTTGGCGTCAGAGCCCAGGGCGCAGGGTCGCCATGGTAGAGCGCATGGGTTTGAGACAAGTATTCGTCGCCTTTACGCCGACCAGGTAGGTCGCCTTCGCGCGTGCGCACGATGCGCTCAAAGTCATCCTCGAGCTCTCGCGTCTTCGATGTTGTCACGTTACCCTCCATTGCTTGATTTTTTGCTCATGCTACGCCAGCACGCCACGACTTCGGCGCGCTTGAATAGGCTTCTAAATTAGCAACACATTTTTGCATGAGGCGGCAGGAGGCGACAAATACTCCAGCTCAAGCGCATGCCCAGCCCCGCAACAAAAACGCCAGACGGACGAGTCGCCTGGCGTTATCAGAGTGAGCTATACGCCG
>UROR01000066.1 GCA_900549535.1 uncultured Collinsella sp.
GCATGTCAGAGCTTTCAACAAATCGCAGGTAAATCCGTGTACCAATTTTTGGTACACGGATTTACCTGCGATGTTCATGCTTGGTCAAAAGCCCATCAAGCGATATATTCATTATTTTAATGCGCGCGCCTGAGCTTTTGGCTGAAGTGGCAGTCCGACCGCCGGCAGGCGGCCACGCTATGTCCAAAGGCCACGCCTACTCCCAGTGCCCGGCTACGTCGACGACCCAGTGCTGCCCGTCGAGTTCCTGCCGCAGAGCTACATCAGGGACGTCTTATTGGGGGACGACCACATGGAACCCCGGGAGATCAAGCTGTACGGCTGATCCATCCGTCAACAACATGTCAAAGCCCCAAAACCCAACAGGATCGCGAACGAGGGGATGAATTGACCGCCCGGGTATTTGCGCCCGGGCGGTCAATTTAATCAACCATGGGCGCGATTCTGTGAGGCCATATTTCTGGCATCCGCCGTTTGCTCCGGTCTCAACGCACCCATCGACCGTTCAGTAATCTTTGCGAACGCGACCACGTGCGCATTTGTCGAACAATCAAATGTCCGACAATGTCTGACGGAGCTGTCAGACATTCACGCACGAACATACGAGCTTCGCGAGCGATTGTAGGCAACTAGTAGCCCCAGCTGCGTCTTTGGCGCAGGTTCGACATCTGACATCTTGAATGTCTGACGTTGAACGAAGCTGGTTGATAACAAGCAGGTGGAATAAACATGGAGCCCGACACCTCTCGCGCAATCGGCGCGCGGCAAGGGTCTGGCCCATCTCATATGTTGCCAACGCTAACGGTGAACCTGAGCGCCCGGGCACATTCTTTGTTGGCTGAAACCTGCATAGCAACTAGCGGAAGGCATCATCGAAGGAGTGTGCTGGAAAGCACCCGTCTCCTTAACTGTTAGAAATGCAAGTTAATAATCTATGTGGTCAATATAATACCGTTGAACCAGCGTATCGATACCGCTCAGCCATTCGCCTCGCCCCCGTCGCACGTATCTTCATCCGGTCTGTTACTTTTAATCTAACAATTCTTTGAGGAACGTAGGTGCTTCTAAATGTACTGTCGACTTCTTCTCAAACTAATCCTAAGAGACAAGGCCGTATGGATTTGTACGCTCGTTCTCGCTGCAGCCTTCTCCGTCCCCATTGCGTTCAATTCACCCATCTACGGGCCCTTCTTCATGAAGCAGGGCATGCAGAGCTTCGTCGACGCATTCAATACGCGCGCGCCCCAGGCCAGCGGCACAGACCTATCTCCAGAGCAGCAAAATGACGCGGAGCTTGCAAGATACGCGAACGCCGCCCTCGCCGCTCAAACCGACGCCGCCTTTCTCGATTCTGCCGAGAGCTACTACGCGCTCATGGGCGAAGGCTTCCAATCCGGGTCCATCGTGGGAGACCAAGAGACCAATGACGCAGCGCTCGCATATTGCCGTGCCCTGAGCAGCTCCGGCATCACGGATATCCCGGCCTCCGCAAACGACCTGCCATTCCTTTCCTTCCTGCCTTACGCCATTGCCATGGTGCCGTCTTTCCTTCCCTTCATCCCCTTCCTTCTCTCGTCGATACTCCTGCTCGGCGCCACAAGGCCTGCGACCCTGGCGGCGAAGGCGCCCGTGCCCAAATTCCGGCGCCTTATCCAGACCGTGTTTTCGATAATCGCCGCGGGGACCGCGATGCTCCTCGCCGGCCTTGCGCCCGGGAGTATTTACGCCTTGGCCCTAAACGGCTTCGGGCAGATCGGGTACCCGATCGCCTTCTTCCATGACGGCGCGCTTGCCACCACGACCGCGGGAGACGTCTTCACAGCCCTGCTTCTCGCGCTGCTCGCGGGCGGAACCTTGATATCCGTTTGCTCCGTCGTCCTATCGACCGCAACGAGGCGCGTCCTCGCGGGCCCCCTTGCCTCCGCGCTGCTTGTCGCGGCCCCGGCATTCCCGTTATTGTCCGATTCGGCACTGGGGCATAATGCCGCGCTCGGGCTCCTGCCGCTGGCCGTGTTCTCGCCTATCGAGGCAACGGGTTACGTGGGATGCTTCCCGACGGAATTCATTGGCTCCGGTTCGGGCGGCGCATCGATGCTTGCCGTGGCCCTGGCATACGTCGCGGTCCTTTTCGCGGTCGGCGCCGTTGCGACACGTTCGCCCAAACAGTCTGGACCCGCGAAAAAGCACCATGGGCTCGAGCTTCTGGACGCGAGCGTGGGATACGGGAGCACGACGATACTTTCAATCGGGTCGCTTTTCCTGAGCCCGGGAACGGCGGCGGGCCTCGTTGCTCCCAACGGCTCGGGGAAAACCACCCTTCTTGAAGCGCTGTCGGGCCAATTTCCCACCCGCATCCGCTCGGGAAGCCTGGCGGCAGACGGAATCAGCCAACGTCGATCAGCCGAATTTGCAGAACTCGTCTACCTGAGCTCTTCAGGTGGCACGGATCTCTATCCCACGCTATCGGCCCTCGAGCACCTTGCTTTCGTTAGGGAGGCGTGGAAATCGGCCACCGACATCGACTCGCTCTGCAGCTCCCTCGGAATCTCCCCATATCTCGACAAGCCGACCCGTAAACTCTCGACGGGAATGAAGCAGCAGGTAAAGCTTGCCATGGCGATATCGACCGATTGCCCGTACCTCATCCTCGATGAACCGCTGAACGGCCTCGATCCGGGAAAGCGGAAAACCTCCTGCGACGCGATGCGCAGCGAGGTGGCGCGGGGACGAAGCGTGCTCATTTCAAGCCATCTGCTCGACGACCTGGCAGACCTCACCAACTCGTTCTACTTCATCGAGGCCGGCACGCTCGTGGAAAAGATCAAGTCGTCCTCGCAGACGCTCAAGCAGGAATACCTCGATACATACGAGGGAGTTGAATGACATGAAACTATTTGAACAGCTGAAGTCCAATGCGTCGCGCATGGCTGTCTACGCCATCCTCGTGGCAACGGCTTTATGCGGAATCGCGGCACCCGTCTATGCGCTCAACGGGGAGAAAGGCGATGTCGAACCCGCGTACATGGCTTCGACGGTTAAGGACCGGTACAAAGCCTTTTCTGGAAAATTGTTTTACATAGCAGAGTACGACACGACCTACCGTCAGCTTCGCTACAACAAGGGCTATGACTATCTAGGCGCAGAGGTAATCGGCTATACGTCGGGTTGGTACGGCCCAAACTATGGACACATAACCCAGTTCAAGTGTAACTACCGTGTGTACAACTAAAGCAGCCGGCCGGGACGAGGGGTGACGCAAAAGCGTCGCCCCTCGTTTTTAACCATGTCAACTGAACCTAGTTCAGTTTGGTTGATTTCCGATCTCAGCCGAACACATTGAGCGGAAAGGCCGTTCCCGCAGTCAGTCGAACGTCCCCGGGGCCCTTCTCAGGCCCCGGGGACGGCATTTTCCCAGTTGAAGGAACGGTGGAGATGTGTTTCGATGGGTCAGATTCGTGTCGTTCCGAAAAGACCGTGAACCTTTTGTGGGACACGCGGCGCCGTGGTACCATAACCGAGTTTGTTGTCTTGGTCGGAAACCAAGACGCCTTATGCGCTGATCGGTAACCAGCGCCTGACCAATAAGGAGTCCTACCATGAAGCAGGGTATCCATCCCCAGTATGTCGAGTGCACGGTGACGTGCTCCTGCGGCAACACCTTCAAGACGCACGCTACCGTGTCCGAGATGAAGGTTGAGCTTTGCAACGAGTGCCACCCGTTCTACACCGGCCAGCAGAAGTTCGTCGACACCGGTGGACGCGTCCAGCGCTTCGCCGACAAGTTCGGTGGCGCCGCTGCCGCCCAGCTCAAGAAGGCCGAGGAGGCCAAGGCTGCCAAGGCCGCCAAGGCTGCTGAGGCCGAGGCTGCTCGCAAGGCCGCCGCTGAGGCTAAGGCTGCCGAGAAGGCTAAGCGTGCTGCTAAGTTTGCCGAGGAGGCTGCCAAGCAGGCCGCCGAGGCTCCCGCAGAGGCTCCCGTCGAGGAGGCCGCTGCCGAGGCCGAGACCACCGAGGCTGCTGAGTAAATAGCTCGCCGAGCAAACACTCGCATTCATGGCTAAAGGGCTGCGCATCCATTTGGGTGCGCGGCCCTTTTCTTTTTATTGGTGCAAGCTAACCCGTCCCCATTGCACCAGGTTGGTGCGTAAGGGACGGGTTGGCTTGCACCAAATGACAGAGAGACAACGTTTTCCCAGATAAAAGCTGCCAAAATAAACCAGTCTCTTTTTAGCAGGTTGGTCGTAGTTATTACGTGGTCGAGCGTGTCGACCGCATAGGCGGCGCCTTGTTTGGCTAAAGTACAAATATCTGTGTTTAACTCGTCCAAGGTTTCATGCCGCGGGCGATGGCCAAAAAGGAAAACCACATGGGATTCATGTCAAAGTTGCTGTCCTTTGGATCTGATAAGGACCTGAAGCGCTACTACAAGATCGTCGACAAGATCAACGGTCTTGAGCCTCAGTTTGAGAAGATGACCGAGGAAGAGCTCCGCGCCCAGACCGATAAGTTCCGTGAGCGCTACGCCAACGGCGAGTCGCTCGACGACATGCTCCCCGAGGCCTTTGCCACCGTGCGCGAAGCTTCCAAGCGCACCATGGGCATGCGTCACTTTGATGTACAGCTCATCGGCGCCATGGCGCTGCACGAGGGCCACATCGCCGAGATGAAGACCGGCGAAGGCAAGACCCTCGTCTCCACGCTGGCCGGCTATCTCAACGCTATCGCCGGTAAGGGCGTGCACGTCGTTACCGTCAACGACTACCTGGCCAAGCGCGACTCCGAGTGGATGGGCCGTATCTACAAGTATTTGGGCATGACCGTCGGCCTGCTGCAGAACAACATGCCGCTCGAGCTTAAGCGCCCGGCCTACCAGGCCGATGTCACCTATGGCACCAATTCCGAGTTTGGCTTCGATTACCTGCGCGACAACATGGTCACCCGCCCCGAGCAGCGTGTTCAGCGCGGTCACAACTACGCCATCGTCGACGAGGTCGACTCCATCCTGATCGACGAGGCCAGAACGCCGCTCATCATTTCGGGCGCCGGCACCAAGTCCGCCAGCACCTACAAGGACTTCGCGCGCGCCGTGCGCGGCCTTGAGCGCGGCGAGGACGTCTCACACGACATGCTCACCGCCACCGAGGACGTGGAGCCCACGGGCGACTTCGTCATGGACGAGGCCAAGCACACCATCGCCGCCACCGAGCGCGGCCTTAAGAAGATCGAGCGCCGCCTGGGTATCGATGACATCTATGCCGACCTTTCGGGCCAGCTGGTCAACCACCTGCAGCAGGCGCTGAAGGCCCAGTACATGTTCCACCGCGATAAGCAGTACGTGGTCACCAACGGCGAGGTCAAGATCGTCGACGAGTTCACCGGCCGCATCATGGAAGGCCGCCGCTACTCCGAGGGCCTGCATCAGGCCATCGAGGCCAAAGAGGGCGTGCTCGTGCGCGAGGAGAACCAGACCCTTGCCACCATCACCCTGCAGAACTACTTCCGCCTGTATGACAAGCTCTCCGGCATGACCGGTACGGCACTCACCGAGGACGCCGAGTTCCGCGAGATTTACAAGCTGCCCGTTGAGGTCATCCCCCCCAACAAGCCCGTGCAGCGTGTTGACCACGAGGACCTGGTGTACCGCACCATCCAGGCCAAGTACAACGCCGTTGCCGACGACGTTGAGCGTCGTCACGCCAAGGGCCAGCCGGTCCTGGTGGGCACCGTCTCCATTGAGAGCTCCGAGAAGCTGTCCGCCGCCCTTACCAAGCGCGGCATCGCACACGAGGTTCTTAACGCCAAGCACCACGAGCGCGAGGCCCATATCGTGGCCCAGGCTGGTCGCTATGGCGCCGTGACCATCGCTACCAACATGGCCGGCCGTGGTACCGACATCCTGCTGGGCGGCAACCCCGACGAGCTGGTGCGCGAGCGCCTGGAGTACGAGGGCCTGACCATGGAGGACGTGACGCCCGAGCAGCTCGAGCAGTTTAACGCCGAGGCCAAGGAGACCTGCAAGGCCGAGCGCGAGCGCGTGCTCGCCGCCGGCGGCCTGACCGTCATCGGCACCGAGCGCCATGAGTCCCGTCGTATCGACAACCAGCTGCGCGGCCGTTCCGGCCGTCAGGGCGATCCGGGCGAGACCCAGTTCTACCTGTCGCTCGAGGATGACCTCATGCGCCTGTTCGGCGGCGACAGGATGGACCGCGTCTCCAAGATGATGGTCACGGCCGACATGGGCGACGACATGCCCATCCAGCACAAGATCATTTCCAAGGCCGTCGAGAGCGCCCAGCACAAGGTCGAGAGCATCAACTTCTCCATGCGTAAGAGCGTCCTTGAGTACGACGACGTCATGAACAAGCAGCGCCAGGTCATCTACGCCGAGCGCAATAAGATTCTGGACGGCAAGGACCTGACCGACCACATCACCGAGGTCATGCACGACACGGTGTACCGCTGCGTGCAGGAGTTCTGCACCAAGGACAGCCACGAGGGCGAGCGCGATCTTGAGGGTCTGCGTAAGTGGGTCGTCGAGCTGACCGGGCATATCAATACCCCTCAGTTCCCCGACGAGGACTTTGAGGCCTTGGCCGCCGATGTCCTGGCCTATGTTGAGAAGTGCTACAACATGAAGGCCGAGCGTCTGGGCGAGGACCTGATGCGCGAGCTCAATACCCAGGTCATGCTGCGCGTCATCGATACCCGCTGGATGAACTACCTGCAGGAGATGGACTATCTCAAGACCGGCATCGGCCTGCGCGGCTTTGGCCAGCGCGACCCGCTGGTCGAGTACAAGACCGAGGCCTACGGCGCGTTCCAGATCCTCGTCGACACCATGTACGAGGATTACCTGCGCACGGTTCTGCGCATCGAGATCAAGGCTGCCCCGCGTGCCGTGGAGCACAAGGAGGAGCCCGCGCTCGAGGGTGCGCACTTCTCCGGTCCTGCCGAGGTCGATGGTGACAACGGCGACTCGGTGCTGCGCAAGCAGGCGCAGGTGCAGGCCCGCACGGCTGTCCAGGGTGGTCCGGCTGCCGTCAACAACGGTGGCAAGGTGACCACCTATCGCAAGTCCGAGAGCGACGATCCGTACGTCAACGTGGGCCGCAACGACCCGTGCCCCTGCGGTAGCGGCAAGAAGTTTAAGTACTGCCACGGCAGGAATCGTTAATGGCTGAGGCTTTAGAGGTAACGCCCGCCGAGCTGGACGCGTTTGCGGACCGGCTCGGTGAGGTCGAGTCGTATCTCCACTTGGACGAAAAGCGCACGCGCGTGACCGAGCTCGAGGCCAAAAGCGTGGCCCCCGGCTTTTGGGATGACGCCGACGCCGCCCGTGCCACCATGGAGGAGATCGCGCGCACCAAGGAAGATATCGCTGCCGTGGACAACGCGCGCGGCGAGCTTTCCGATGCCCGCGCCGCGCTGGAGCTTGCCGAGGAGATGGGGGATGACCCCGATGCCGCCGCCCTTCGCGAGGAGGCTACAGCCACGGCTGAGCGCCTGGCCCGTGCCATCGATGAGCTTGAGCTTTCGAGCTGGTTTACCGGTGAGTTCGATCACGGCGATGCCATTGTGACCATCAAGCCCGGACAGGGTGGTCTGGAGGCCCAGGACTGGACCTTCATGCTCTTTAAGATGTACATGAAGTACTGCCAGCGTCGCGGCTGGAAGGTCACCATCAACGACTGTCCCGCAGCCGAGGTCATCGGCATCGACCGTGCGACCTTTACCGTCGAGGGCAAGGACGCATTTGGCATGCTGCGCGCCGAGGCCGGCGTCCACCGCTTGGTTCGCATTAGCCCCACCGACGACAAGAAGCGCCGCCAGACCACGTTTGCCGGCGTCGAGGTCATCCCCGTGCTACCCGATGATATCGACATCGAAATCAGTCCCGATGACATCCGCGTGGACGTGTACCACGCGAGCGGCCCGGGCGGTCAGGGCGTTAACACCACCGACTCCGCCGTGCGCGTGACGCATTTCCCCAGCGGCATTGTGGTCACCTGCCAAAACGAGCGCAGCCAGATCCAGAACAAGGCCGCGTGCATGCAGATCCTCAAGGCTCGCCTGTACGAGATTGAGCTCGAGAAGCGCGCCGAGGCCCTGGATGAGATTCGCGGACCCAAAACCACGATTGGTTTTGGCAACCAGATCCGCAGCTACGTGCTCTACCCGTATCAGATGGTTAAGGACCTACGCACGGGCGTTGAGACCAGCAACGTCGAGGCAGTTCTTGACGATGGCGACCTGGACCCGTTTGTTATTGGCTACCATCGCTGGGCCACTGGCAACGCTGACGCAGAGATCCCATCTGCATAAACCGCCCGGTTTATGTGGAAATGGATAAAACCCTCCGAGCAGGGTGGTTTTGTATCCAAAGCAAACCCTGCGCAGGGGTGGTTTTTGTTCGGCGAATCGGTAGAATCGAATACAGCAAGAAGTTCGAAGCGCATCCGTTTGGGTGCGCTTTTTTGAGGGAGGTAGCATGGCATATCGTCTGGACATCAAGCGCATTCTATCGATGAACTTCTTTCACGACCTGCCCCAGATTATGTTGGGGTGCGCTCTGGCCGCTATTGCGACCGACCTGTTTTTGATTCCCAACGGCCTTGCTGCCGGTGGTGTTACGGGCCTTGCCACCATTATCCAGGCGGTCGGCGCATCGCGCGGCATATCGCTTCCCGTTGGTATTCAGACGATCGTGATGAACGCCTTGCTGTTGCTGGTCGTTATGCGCGAGGGCGGCATGTTCTACGTGGTGCAGACCGCGACGGGCTTTGTGCTGCTGGGCTTCTTTACCGATCTGTTCGCCCCGTTTGTAGCACCTCTGGCACATGCAGACCTGATGCTCCCTGCCATGTGGGGCGGCATTATTACAGGCATCGGTTACGGCATGGTGCTGCGCGCCGGCGCCAACACCGGCGGCTCGGACACGATTGGCCAAATCATCTCGCGTAATACCTCGCTGCCCGTGGGCTCGACCGTCATGGCGATCGATGTTGCCGTATGCGCGCTGTCGGCTCCGGTCTTTTCAATCGAAAATGCACTATATGCAGGCCTTTCGATGGTCATTAGCGGCTACGTGATCGATGCCGTGGTCGATGGTGGCAACAAACGCCGTATGGTACTCATCATCTCGGACAAGTTCCCTGATATCGCCGCCGATATCATGTATGGCCTGGGTCGTGGTTGTACCAAGTTTAAGGCGACTGGCATGTATTCGGGTGCCGAGAAGCCGGTGATCATGGTCATCGTGAACCGTCGAGAGCTCAATACCCTCAAGACGATCGTGCGCGAGCGCGATCCTCACGCCATTGTGACGGTCGCCGACGTTACGGAAGCTTTCGGCGAGGGATTCAAGGACATTAGCGCGTAGGGCCGACCGCGTCCCATCCAAAAGACGTTCACATTGATAAACCGTTTCATCAGCGGTTCTGCCTGCTAAATTGTTCAAATAATGATAAAAACTCTGGTAAAGCCATCAGTTTCCAGCATAATGAATGACGTACGTGCATTGCGGCTGTGTTGGGATTACCTTCGGTGCCGTGCGCATTTTGTCTAATGAGGATGAAAGGAAGGCACAATGAGCGACGAAGAGCTCAAAAAGGTTGCCAACGAGGTAAGGAAGGGCATCGTCACCGGCGTGCACGCTGCCAAGTCCGGCCATCCGGGCGGTTCGCTCGGTGCTGCCGACATCATGACCTATCTGTACTTTGAGGAAATGAACGTCGACCCGGCCGATCCCCGCAAGGCAGACCGCGACCGCTTCGTGCTCTCCAAGGGCCACTGCGCACCCGGTCTGTACGCCGTGCTCGCCGAGCGCGGGTTCTTCCCCAAGGAGGATCTCGAGACGCTGCGCCACATCGGCAGCCACCTGCAGGGCCATCCCAACATGAACGATACCCCGGGCGTCGACATGTCCACCGGTTCGCTCGGCCAGGGCATCTCCGCCGCCGTCGGGATGGCGCTCGCCGCCAAGCACTGGGGCGACGACTATCGTACCTACGCCCTGCTGGGTGACGGCGAGAGCGAGGAGGGCCAGGTTTGGGAGGCAGCCATGTTTGCCGGCAACCAGCAGCTCGACAACCTCTGTGTGATCGTCGACCACAACGGCCTGCAGATCGATGGCCCCGTCGAGGAGGTCAACGACCCCATGCCGCTCGCCGACAAGTTCCGCGCCTTCAAGTTCCACGTGGTGGAGCTGGCTGACGGCAACGATTTCGACCAGATCCGCGCCGCCTTCGCCGAGGCTCGTGCCACCAAGGGCCAGCCGACCGCGATTATCGCCGAGACCACGAAGGGCAAGGGCGTGTCTTTCATGGAGAACCAGGTGGGCTGGCACGGCAAGGCACCCAACGATGAACAGTTTGAGCAGGCCATGGCAGAGCTCACGGCCGCCGGAGAGGAGCTCTAGGATGGCAGACGTCAAGAAAATCGCCACGCGTGTAAGCTACGGCGAGGCCCTCGTCGAGCTCGCCAACGAGCACGATGACTTTGT
>UROR01000067.1 GCA_900549535.1 uncultured Collinsella sp.
CTTCTGCATGGGCCTAGGTATGATGCTTTCGGCGCTCACCGTTTTTTTCCGCGATGTTATGCATCTGTGGAGCGTTGTCATCACGGCTTGGACCTATATCACGCCCATCTTCTGGACGACCGACTTCGTTGCGCAAATGCCCCATATTGTGCGCATCCTGGTCTATGCGAATCCCATGTACAACTACCTGCAGTTTATGCGTGACATCTTCCTGTTCCAGACCACGCCTTCGTTCTTGACGCTTGGTATGTGCGTCGCTTGGGCGGTTCTTGCGCTTGCTATTGGCTACACCGTGTTCCATAAGTCCGAGCGCAAGTTCATCCTCTACATCTAAGGAGTGCTGTGATGACTGAATCTGTTGTTGATTACAGCGAGCAGCCTCTGGCTGTCGAGGTCGATGACGTCACCATGATCTTTAACATGGCGTCCGAGTCGCTGACCAACCTCAAGGAGTATTTCATTAAGCTTGCCAAGCACGAGCTGTTCTTTGAGGAGTTTAGGGCGCTTAAGCACATCTCGTTCGATATTCATCGCGGCGAAGTTGTGGGTCTGGTCGGCACCAATGGTTCCGGCAAGTCTACGATGCTCAAGATCATCGCTGGCGTGCTCGAGCCCAGCGAGGGCAGCGTTAAGGTGCATGGCAACATCGCACCGCTGATTGAGCTTGGCGCTGGCTTTGACCCTGAGCTGACGGCGCGCGAGAACATTTACCTGAACGGTGCGCTGCTCGGCTATACCAAGGAGTTCATCGACGCCAACTTTGACGGCATTATCGAGTTCGCCGAGCTGCAGAACTTTGTCGACATGCCGCTCAAGAACTTCTCTTCGGGCATGGTCGCGCGTATCGCCTTTGCTATCGCGACGATTACCGAGCCCGATATTCTGATCGTTGATGAGACGCTGTCCGTCGGCGACGTGTTCTTCCAGCAAAAGTGCGAGGCGCGTATTCAGCACTTTATCCAGAGCGGCGACGTGACGGTTCTGTTCGTTTCGCACTCCATGGAGCAGGTCGAGCGCATCTGCCAGCGCGCCGTTTGGATTGAGAAGGGCGACCTTCGCATGGACGGCCCGGTTGATGAGGTCTGTAAGGCGTACCGCGAGCAGTTCAACTAGGTTATAATTACTTGCGCCTGACAGGCTTGCGCTTGCTTGGGCGTGCGGTTATTTGCTCCATTAGCTCAGTTGGATAGAGCAGGGGACTTCTAATCCCAAGGTCGACGGTTCGAATCCGCCATGGAGCACCATCGTTTATTAAGCCCAGACCGCTTGGTGGTCTGGGCTTTTTCACATGCCGGTGTTCTTTATTCTTGCCGGGTATACGTTTAGACCGAAGCCGTGGCGTGAGCTGCTGTTGTGCTGCTGATGTGGATTGGTTATACGGCGCGCCTAAGGGGGCTGGAGCCGAGCGTGAGCGAGCCTCTGCTGTTTATTGGAGCCGGTGTTGCTTGGCTTGTCCTTGCCGCGCTGAGTGGGGTGAGCTTTCGAGCCGCCGCGTGGATGGGTTTTTGGTTGCGACAGTTGCCGCTCTTGCCGGTAGCTACTGCGTGTGCTGGGTTTCGATGGCGTTGGAGAAGTTGAAAGACGTGCCGGTTTTGGGGTCCTTTGAGCGAGCGCTCGTGTTCTGCGGACAGGCCAGTCTTGCCATCTTTGCAATCCACGCGGTCGATTGGTTTATTCCTTGGCAGACCATGCCTCTGCTTATGACGCTGCCAGCATCGTGGCTCTTTGCGTCGATTGTGCGCCGCAGGTGCGACATAGGGTTGGTGTACGTGATCAAGAAGGCGTAACAAAAACGGGGAGGACCAACTTGGCCCTCCCCACTATATCTAGTCTGTCTAGTCTGCCTTCAGGCACTCGGGCAAGACGTTTGCAACTGCATTCATCGCCTGCGGCCTCAGGTACTGCTCATTGAGCTTTGCCTTTCTGTAGGCGTAGCGAGTGTCTGCCGAGTACTTGATCAATACGTCGGTGAAGAATCGTTCCCAGCTTAGGTAGTCGCGGCTTTCGATATAGCTCGAAGGATCCTTGAGGATTTTTGGAATGTCGTTACTGGGAATGAGGCCAGATTGCAGAAGTGTCCACTCGAATGATTCCGGGAGGAACAAGCGAACGTTCTTGTAAACGCGCTGTCCGAGCACCTTTTCGATGTAGGGACCAAACGCTGCGCCGTCTCCAATGGCAAGAACGTTTTGCTCGGGGCATTCGTGAATTGTCCGCTTTAGATTTGCTACGCCGGTGGCGGTATAGCAGGGGATTCCGAGCCGGTTGCAAAGAGCGTCGTAGAATTGATAGCCAGATTTGCTATCCTCGACAACTACGGCGTCGGGTACCTCGAATCCAACATTTAGATCCTGATACAGCATGCTTGCCGTGTGGTCATATAGCGGCTTGGTCACCGAGTAGAAGCGCCTGTCGCTCTTGCGGCCATTGATTGTTTTACTCGTCGTGTTGACTAACTTCAGGATCTCATCAACGCTGTAGGGGAGCTCGTTGGCATCGCGACGAGATATCAGAACAAAATAGTTGGACGAGCCGTTTACGGTTTTGGCGAAGTCCTTTGAGTAGATAAACTCGTTGCCCTCATCTAGAAAGACGATTGAATCTTCGATGATCGAAAGCTCGCGCTCCCAGCGTCTGCCGGAAAGCGTTTCGCAAGGCACGTCGCAGCTGAGTGCAACGCCGCTTTCCGGTCCTCGGTCGTTGTAGTCGCGAATCATCGAGATGAGCGTCGTTTTGCCCGTGCCGCTGTTGCCGCGGATGAAGGAAATATTGCGTTTAAAGGTGAGCGTGTATTTGACTTTTGCGCGCTCCACGACAACGGTGTGTGATCCTTTCATTACTCATCAACATCCAGAAAATCATTGGTGGCACCGACGAACTCCTGCATGTTCCTGACGATGCGGCCGTCGTTATTGATGCGAATCTCAAAACGCTTCCAGGGAAATTTCATGATGTGGTAAAGGGTCACCAGCACATCCTGCTCTTTGCCAATTTTGAGCAGCCAGCGGGCGCAGTTATCTCCGCAAGTGGATGCATTGAACACCATGTTTGGTAGATTGCGCACCAGCAGCAGCGTCTTAACGCCGCCGGACAGTTCGAGTGGGGTGATCGAGCCCAGCTGCTTGCTTACGATGTTGTGGGGGCCGATGAGCTCTGATCCGTCCACGCTTTTAATGATCTGTGCGGCCATAGGGTCTTCGAACCATGAGTCCAAGTATGAGTTCCTAAAGTAGGTCTCGGTATCGTAGATGGAACCGGGGTAATCTCCCAGATGGATGCTTAGCATGCGAGTCTCCAGACGTTGTGTGGCTGCAACGATTATATGCCAGTAATAAAGTGCCGCCAGTAGCGAGGTTGCTGCTGGCGGCACTGGCATTACTGGCGTGCGAATCGGGGTTGATGGATTTGCGCGCGAGACTACTTTTCGAGTCGTTCCCTCAACAGCTCTAGCGCATGTGCGTAGCCCTGCAGGCCCTCACCGGTGATGGTGGCGAAGCAGGCCAGGCGGGCGTAGCTCACCTGGCGGAAGTCCTCGCGGGTCTCGACGGCGCTGATGTGGACCTCCACAGCCGGGATGGCGACGGCCTTGAGTGCGTCGAGGATCGCGACGCTTGTGTGCGTGTAGGCCGCCGGGTTGATGACGATGCCGTCGACCTTGCCGTAGGCCTCCTGGATCTTGTCGACGATGGTGCCCTCGTGGTTAGACTGGAAGACCTCGACTTCTTCGAAGCCCTGTGCGGCGCCCGCTTCCTGGCAGATCTGCACTAAGCGGTCGTAGTTGTCGTTGCCGTAGATGCCCGGCTCGCGAATGCCGAGCATGTTGAGGTTGGGGCCGTTGATGACGAGTGCTTTCATGGTTGCTTCCTTTGCAGTCGAGAAACCACCACAAAAGTGCCTGTCCCCTTTGTGGTGGTTTTGATTAGAGAGCGGATGGGAGGGTGTCGAGGAGGGCCTGGGCGGTGTTGGCGGCGCAGTCGCGTGAGTCGATGATGTAGTCGGCCCAGGCGCGGTAGCGCGGCATGCGCTGCTCGGCCAGCTTGTCGATGCCGTCGCGCGCGGTGATGGGGCGGCCCTTGTGGGCGAGCTCGTCGAGCTTGCGGTTGAGCATCACAATCTGGCTGTTCTGGTGTAGCAGCGGGTAGTTCTCGTCGCGTGTGACCACGCCGCCGCCGGTGGAGAGCACCAGGCCGCTGCGCTTGGAGATGTCGGCCAGCGCAGCCGTCTCCTGTTCGCGGAAGGCCGCCTCGCCGCGCTCGACGATAAAGTCGGCACAGGGCATGCCCAGACGCTCCTCGAGCGCGTGATCCAAGTCGATGTGCTCGCGGCCCGTGAGCACATCGACTTGCTCACCCACGCGGGTCTTGCCTGAACCCGGCATGCCGATCAGCGCGATGTTCTGTTCGCGGCGTGACAAGCGCTCCGTTACGTCCAGGATGCGCTCGCGCGGGGTGACTTGGCCGGTGTAGCGTTCGACAGCCTGCGCCGCTTGGGCCACGAGCATGAGCAGGCCGCCGATGCAGGGGATGCCGCGGCGCTCGGCCTCGAGCATGAGTCCCGTGCGGGCGGGGTTGTAGACAATGTCGATGACGCCCTCGAGCGCATCGAGGCCTTCGAGCGTGCAGGGAGCGTCGGGGCAGTGGGGGAACATACCGGCGGGCGTGCAGTTGACGAGCAGCGTTGCATCGGACTGCTGAGCGATGTTGCTGTAATTGACCTCGCTCGTGCGACCCACGGGTACGACGATGGCGCCCAGATCTCCGAGCACCATACTGGCCGTAGTACCCGCACCACCGGTGGCACCGAGCACGAGGACCTTCTTACCGGCAACCTCAACGCCCAACTCTTCGACCAGGCACTGAAAACCAAAGTAGTCGGTGTTGTCGCCGCGCAGGCGGCCGTCGGGCAGGCGCGTGATGGTGTTGACGTTGCCCATGCGGTCGGCGAGCGGGCTCAGTTCGTCAAGGTAGTCCATGACGGCGCGCTTGTAGGGGATGGTCACGTTGGTGCCCTCCCACTCGTCGCCGGTCATAAAGGCCGCGAGGTCCTCGGGCTCGCGCTCAAAGCGCACGTACTCGAGCCCAGCGAGCTCTTTGTAGATGGTCGGGGTGTAGCTGTGGCCCAGCACACGGCCCAGCACGCCGTAGGGACGGGTTGCAGTGATATCGGTCATCTAGAGCACCTCCGTGTAGCTGCCAAAGTAGGTGAAGCTCTCGCACACGTCGTCGATGGAATCGAGCAGGTCGTCGAGGGCCTTGCTGCCAAAGGGGCAGTCCAGATCAAAGTAGAACATAAACTCAAAGTCGCGGCCGGGGATGGGGCGGCTCTCGAGCTTGATCAGGTTGATGTTGAGTGCGTAGAAGCGCTCGAGCACGCGATAGAGGGCGCCCGGCTCGTTGGCCGTGGTGATCATGAGCGAGGTGCGATTAGCGCCGGGGTAGACGCGCGGCTCGCGGCTGATGACGACAAAGCGCGTGTAGTTGTTGTCCGAGTCCTGAATGTTGGGCTCCAGCACCTCCAGGCCATACAGCGTGGCACAGCTGCGCGAGGCGATGGCGGCGACGTCGGTGCGCTCGGAGTTGGCGACCATCTCGGCCGACATGGCCGTGTTTGGGTACTTGGTGGCGTGCAGGTCGTGGGACTCGATAAAGCCGGCACACTGGGCAATGGCTTGGCCGTGGCTGTAGACCTCGCGCACGTCGGCGAGCTTGGTGCCGGGCTTGACGAGCAGGTTGTGGTCGATCTTGAGTCGCAGCGAACGCACGATGTGGAAATCGAACTGGGCGAGCAGGTCGTAGACGGCGTTGACCGATCCGGCGGTGGAGTTCTCGATGGGCAGCACGCCAAACTCGCAGAAGCCGTCGCGCACAGCGCGCATGACGCCTTCGAAGGTCTCGAAAAACGCGATGTCGGGCACGTCGAAGAGTTTGCACGCGGCGATCTGGCTATAGGCACCTTCCACGCCCTGGCAGGCGACGGTGGCCGTTTGAGGGAAGGGCGTGTCGGAGGCTGCAGCCGTGGCGTGTGCCTTTTGCGAGACGGTGATGCCCTTGAGCTCGTTGATGTAGCGCTGCTGCTCGGCCTTGCTCATGCTCATGAGGAGGCGGAACAGGGCGATGGTCTGTGCCTCGTAGCGCTCGGGCGCGCGGCTGGCGAGGTTGTTGAGCTTGGAGCGCTCGCGGGCGGGGTCGAAGACGGCCTTGCCCATCTCGATTTTTGACTTGGCGACTTCGGTGGCAATGTCCATGCGCTCGACAAAGCTGTTGAGGAGCGTGGTATCGATGCCATCGATGGCCTGGCGGATGTCAGCAAGGTCCATGGAGGCCCCTTTCACGTAACGGCTGAGTTGATAGGCAACCCAGGTGAGTCGGGTTAGAGCTGGGCGACGTCCTCGAGGAGAGCGTCCCAGATGGCGAGCGCCGCGGCTGCCTCGGCTACGGGGACGGCTCGGGGGACGATGCAGGGATCGTGACGGCCGTGCACCGAGAGCTCGGCATTTTCCATAGCGTCCATGTCTACGGTCTGCTGCTCGCGGCCAATTGAGGGCGTCGGCTTTACGGCCATGCGCCACATGACGGGCGCGCCGGTCGAAATACCGCCCAGGATGCCGCCGGCGTTATTGGACTCGACCTCGATTTCGCCGGTCTCGGCATCGATGCGATATGGATCGTTGTTCTCGCTGCCGCGCATGGCGGCCACGGCAAAGCCCATGCCAAACTCCACGCCCTTTACGGCGGGAATGCCAAACGCGATTTGCGCGATGCGGTTCTCGATGCCGTCGAACATGGGGTCGCCTATGCCCGTGGGAAGCCCGTAAATGCCGCACTCCACGATGCCGCCGATGCTGTCGAGCTCGTCGCGCGCGGCCAGAATCTCCTCGCGCATGCGGCCGGCTGCGGCGGCGTCAATGCACGGCAGATCGTTCGTAAGGATCGCCTTGCGGTCGGCCTCGCGATAGACCATATCGTCCATCGGCAGGTCGGAGATGCCGCCGATCTGCGCGACGTGCGCCATGACCTGAATGCCGCGGGCCTCGAGTGCCTGCAGCGCAATGCCGCCGGCGATGCATAAGGGTGCCGTTAGGCGGCCGGAGAAATGCCCGCCACCAGCGACATCGTGCATGTTGTGATACTTCACGCGCGCAGGGAAGTCCGCATGTCCGGGGCGGGGCTTGCGGCGCAGCTCGGAGTAATCCTTGGAGCGCGTGTTGGTGTTCTCGATAATCGCGGCGATGGGCGCGCCGGTGGTATGTCCATCGACAACACCGGCGATGATATGCGCGGCGTCGGCCTCGCGGCGTTTGGTTGCGGTCTCGTCGCGGCCAGGGGCGCGACGGTCGAGGAAGGCCTGCAGCTTCTCCTGGTCCACGGCGATGCCCGCCGGGATGCCATCGAGCGAGCAGCCGATGGCGGGGGAGTGCGACTGGCCGAAAATGCTCAGATGCAAAACGTTGCCAAAGGTCGAGGACATGCTATTCCTCCTCGAGCGTGACCTTGCCGCCCAACAGGCGGTAGTGGTCGAAGAAATCGGGATAGGACTTGTTGACGGCCTCGGCGCCGTGGATCACGACCTCGCCGGTGGCGCGACTTGCGGCGATGGCTGCCATCATGGCGATGCGGTGGTCGTTGTGCGAATCGACCTCGCCGCCGGTAAGGGCATCGACGCCCTTGATGATGAGGTCGTCACCGGCGATGCGCACCTGTGAGCCCAGCGCGGTGAGCTCGCGGGTGGTGGTGACCAGACGGTCAGATTCCTTGATGCGCAGGCGCGCACAGTCACGGATGAACGTGCGGCCCTGAGCCAGCGAGGCCACGGCCGAGATGACGGGCACCAGGTCGGGAATGTCGTGGGCGCTCATCTCAAAGCCGGCGAGCTTGTCGGACTGCACGGTGGCGGCGTTGGTGGAACGCACGATGCGGGCGCCAAAGCGCGAAAGCGCGGCAAGCACGTTGCGGTCGCCCTGTGCGGAGCTCAGGGACACACCCTCGACGGTGATGGGGTCGGTTCCGATAGCGCCGGCGCACAGCCAAAAGGCAGCGTTGGACCAGTCACCCTCGACGGCCACGCTGCCGGGCGTGCGATACGAGCCACTGCTCACGCGGAAGTTTGTGACCTCGGGCTGGCCGTCCCGGGCGGGAATACGCTCGACGTTGACCTCGACGCCAAAGGCCTTCATGGCCTGGATCGTCAGGTTGATGTAGGGGCGGCTCTCGATGAGGCCGGTTACCTGCACGCAGGAGGGCTGGGCCAGCAGCGGGGCTGCCAGCAGCAGGCCCGAGATGTACTGCGAGCTCACGTTGCCCGGCAGCACAAAGGTGCCCGGGCGCATGCGTCCGTTCGTCTTGAGCGGAAAACCGCCCAGACCCTGTAGGTCGCAGCCGGCGGCAATGATCTCGTCCGAGAGCGGCGAGAGCGGGCGGGCGCCCAGGCGGCCCTGGCCCACGAAGGTGGCATCCGCACCCAGCGCGCAGGCGACGGGCAGCATAAAGCGCAGCGTGGAGCCGCTCTCGCCGCAGTCGAGCGTGCCGCCGGCAAGGGCCTTGAGCAGGCCAAACTCAACACTCTTCATGGTGGGGTGGACCTGGAAGCCGTCCTCGACGGTTTCGATGCGAGCGCCCAGGGCCGTAAGGCAACGCACCGTAGCCTCGATGTCGGCGCAGGTGGTGTTGCAGGTGACGTGTGTCTCGCCGTTGGCAAGCGCGGCGCAGATGATCAGGCGGTGCGCCATCGACTTGGACGCGATGGCAGGAACGGTGCCCTTGAGCGGGGACGGGGTGATGCGGGCTAGCATGCGGATGCGTCTCCCTTCTGGCCGAGGCCTTCGGCAATGAGTTCGTGGAAAGTGGAAAGCGGCGTGCGGTCGATGCTGCAACGGCCAATGCCGTGCGGAATCACCAGATCGATGGTGTCGCCCGCGCGCTTCTTGTCGTGGAGCGCCTCGGCAAAGACGGCATCGACATCGAGGTCGCAGCGGGTCTTGAGGCCATGGCGGGCGCAGAGTTCCTCAATACGACCGGGCAGTGCAGCATCGCAGACGCCGTGCAGGGCCGCGGCGCGCGTGATGATGCCCATGCCGATCGACACGCAGTTGCCGTGTCCGAGCTCAAAGTGCTCGCAGGCCTCGACGGCGTGTCCGGCGCTGTGTCCAAAGTTGAGGAGCTTGCGCTGGTTGGTTTCGCGCTCGTCGGCGACGACCACGGCGCGCTTGATGTCGATATTACGGGCGATGATGAGCGCTACGCGGGCCACATCGCGGTTGAGCAGCTCCAGCGTGAGCGGGGTCTTCTCCAGCTCGGCGAAAAGCTCCGGGTCGGTGATCACGGCGTGTTTGACAACCTCGCCGCAGCCGTCGGCGAACTGCTCGGGCGTGAGGGTGGCCAGGCACCCCACGTCGGCGATAACCACGCTCGGCTGCCAAAAGGCGCCGGCCAAGTTCTTGCCTGCAGCCAAGTCGATGGCGGTCTTGCCGCCCACCGACGAATCCACCATGGCGAGCAGGCTCGTCGGGATCTGCACAAACTTGCAGCCACGCATGTAGGTGGCGGCCACAAAGCCGGCCACGTCGCCCACGACGCCGCCGCCGAGTGCCACGATCACGTCGGAGCGCGAAAGCTCGTGCTCGGCCACAAACTCCAAAATTGCAACATAGGTTTCGGCGCGCTTATGGGCCTCGCCGGCCTCGAAGGTGCAGATGCTCACCTCGTAGCCTGACGCCTCCAGGCTCTGCTTAACGGGCATCTGGTAGAGCGGGCCCACGTTGGTGTCCGTCACGATGACGGCCTTGGTGCCGCCAGCAGTGGCGCGCACGAGCGGTCCCGCCTGCTCCAGCAAAAACGTGCCAACATGCACCTGGTAGGGGCGTGCAGTGTCGATATCGATGGTAATCGCCATAAGCTTCGGTCCTTTCGACCTGGCGTGATAGGTGGTTTAGTGGGAGGCCTCGTCGTCGAGCGCGCGCTTGATACGGTCGCCCTCGGCAAGGAGGTTCTCCAGATAGCGCTGGTCGTGGTCTTTGAGCGCTCGGCTGTAGGCTCCGAGTGCCTCGATCAGATGGTCAATCTCGAAGGCGAGCGCGTCGGCGTCGTCGATCATGAGTTCCGACCACATCTGGGGGTTGAGGTGCGCCACGCGGGTAAGGTCGCGGTAGCTACCGGCCGAAAACCCGTGGTGAACCTGGGCGGTCGGGCTTTTGACGTAGGCGTTTGAGACGACGTGTGCGAGCTGGCTCGTGAAGGCGATGACGCGGTCGTGCTCGGCGGCGCTGGTCACGCTGAACTTGCCAAAGCCCAAGGGGCGCACCATCTCGCGCACCTGGCCCAAAAGCTCCAGTTTGAGCGCATCGTCCACCGCGGGCGGCACGAGCACGAGTGGCGCGCCCTGGAACAGGTCGGCGCGGGAGTGCGCATAGCCCGAGTACT
>UROR01000068.1 GCA_900549535.1 uncultured Collinsella sp.
CAATGGCATCCCCGAGGATATTTAGATTGAAGTGCTCGATATCCTTGATTTTGGACGTATTAAATTCGACGGCAATAAGACCGCGGCTTCTTTTACGGGAGCCACGCGCCCCATTTACGACCTGACCTGGCGATATACGCTTACGGGACATCTTCTCTGGGGTGGCGGAACGGCATGGTCGCGAATTATGTTCCCCGCCTTCAACGAATATATTCGTAGCCGCAGGCCCATAGCCGTGGTTGCAACGCACATCACAGCAGCCAATGTTGCCGTGGGCGCCCGCGTAATTACGGGTATCGATTATCCGGTCATCTGCGTACCGACCGACTACGAAGTCGAGGGATGGTGGCCCCACAAGGACACCGATTTATTCTGTGTTGCCAACGAATTTATGGCCGAAACGCTGCGTCCGCGCAAGGTGCTCGAGACAAAGATTCGCATTACCGGCATTCCTATTCGCGCCGGATTCGACACGGATTACGATCGCGAGGAAGAGCTAGCTAAGTTCAACCTCCCCACCGACAAGACCGTCGTGCTGGTAATGGCCGGTGCCAGCTTGCCTCAACCGTACGTTCGCTTTCGCGCGGAGATGGACCGCACCCTCCCCTTCCTACGCAGCTTCGAAGACATGCACTTTGTCTTTTTGCCGGGCAAAGACACCGAATATGCCACCCGCCTCAAAACGCTCTTCGACGCCATGAAGCTCGAAAACGTCACGGTTCTGGACTATGTCGATGATATGGCAGCGCTTATGCACGGCTGCGACCTGGCAATTCTCAAATCGGGCGGACTCACCGTCACCGAATGCCTGTGCGCACACCTGCCGATGATCCTGCTGGGCAAGTCCTATGGCCAGGAAAAGGCCAACACCACCATGCTCACCGGCATGGGCGCCAGCATGCATGTCACCACCGCACGAGAGCTCATCGTGACGTTGCGTCATCTCCACGATCATCCTGAGTCGCTCAAGGCACTGCTCATCAACGGCGAAGTACTACGCCGCCCCCACGCAGCCGAAGACATAGCCATCGCAACCATGGAGCTCGTAGGCAAACCCCAAAAGCGCAAACGAGCCTTCTGCCGCTTCTACTGGGGCGGAAAACCCGCGCACATCCGCTAGCGTCTTAATTTCCGCTTGCCTGTGGGAGGCCCCTATATATCATCCCGTGCTCAAACATTCTCGCTTCGCTGCGAAACTGCGCGCGGGACGATATATAGGGGCCTCCCACAGGTAAGCTGCGTTTACGTACTAGCAGCTTTACCAGATTCCCCACCACTAGAACCTGCAAAGGCGAAATCAGAAAATATGAATATAGTAAGCCGATGCGAGAAAGGAGGTGTCCCTTTATCGCATCGGCTTACTAGAAAGAAAGGCTTTTATTTTTCAAGCGAGTAGCCGCCCGCCCGGAGCTTACCTATATCGTTCCACGCGCAGTTTCGCAGCGAGCGAAGCGACGCGAGAATGTTTGAGCATGGAATGATATAGGTAAGCCCCGGGCGGGAGGGATACGAGCGTCCCTAGGCGATGCCGCTGGAGCCGAAGCCTCCTTTGCCTCGGTCGGTTTCGTCTAGTTCGTCTACCTCTATGAGATTGACCGTAGGGACTTCTTGGATGACGAGTTGGGCTATGCGGTCGCCTTTGTTGATTTGGATGTTGCTCGTGGGGTCTAGGTTAATGAGGATGACTTTGAGCTCACCTCGGTAGTGGGCGTCGATGAGGCCCGGCGTGTTGACTATAGACAGGCCCTGCTTGATGGCCAAGCCGCTGCGGGGCTGGACGAAGCCGGCGTAGCCATCGGGCAGGGCGATGGCCAGCCCAGTAGACACCAGACGGCGTTCGAAGGGCTTCAGGACGCAGTCCTCGTTGGAACGCAGATCCAAGCCGGCATCGGTGGGATGGGCGTATTTGGGAAGCTCGACGGTGGGGTCGAGACGCTTTATGTTGACGGTAATGTTGGACATGGAATCACCTTAGCTTGTCGAGCTCTTGCAGAAACTCATCAACGTCTTTGAAATCGCGGTAGACGGAGGCAAAGCGAATGTACGCCACCTTGTCGATCTTGGCCAAGCGTTTGAGCACCATGTCACCCAACTCATGGGACGTGACGGCCGTCAGCGTGCGAGAGCGCAGCTCGACCTCGATGTCATCGATAATCTCATTGAGCTTCTTAGTGTCGATATCGCGCTTGATGGTGGCGCGCATCAAGCCGACGAGCAGCTTATTACGATCGAACCGCTGCTTGGTTCCGTCTGACTTAATGACCTCGATTGGGTCTTCGCATCGCTCAAACGTTGTAAAGCGATAGTTACACGAGCAACATTCGCGACGGCGCTTAATGGTGTTATTTGACTCCTGCATACGGGAATCAACGACGCGGGTATGTGCCTTGCCGCATTTGGGACAGCGCATGGTACCTCCTCTTAAACGATAACAAGGGTACCATGCGCAGCGCGATAATGATTACGAACGAGCAGGAACCTTAAGATGCGCACCGGCGGCGAGCGAACCATGCTCCAGATGATTGACGTTACGGATCATGTCAGAAGTCTCTTGCGTGGAAAGGCCTTCGATTGGATATTCCTCGGCAAGCGACCAAAGAGAATCGCCAGCCTGAACGCGAATGGTCTCGTAGGTAATGTTGGAAACGGACTCGGCATACGCGGCGTGACGAGCGCTAAAGACCGACGTGGCGAGGACAAAGAAGAGCGTAAGCGCAACGGCGATGGCGACAATCGTCGGAACCTTCAGGGCAACGCAGGCCGGCGCGACTACAGCCTGCTGATTGCGAGCAGGCTTTACGGTCAAAGGCTGAAAGCCGGAGCGGCCACCCTGAACAACCGTAAAAGTGGGTTCTGCAGGCGTCTCGAGCTTAAGGGCGAGGTTTCCCTGGACCATATTCGTTGCGTTCATCATGTTCTCCTCTCGCGTGTTTTGCTGAGAACAGTTTTATCAAGCCGCGCGGACAAAAATGTCTAGCGCGAGAACGAATGTTCGGTTATTATTATCTTCGAACAGTTGTTCCTGTCAAGCAAAATTCGAACATTTGTTTGACATGGGTAGAGAGGATGCCCTGATGGCTCGCAAAATTACCAAGCGTCAGCAGCAAATTTACGACTTCATCAAGGAATATCAGCAGGAGAAGGGTTATCCGCCCAGTGTGCGCGAGATGGCTTCTGCCGTAGGCCTTTCCTCCCCCAGCACCGTGCACGCCCATCTCTCTGCCCTGGAGGCGCGCGGGCTACTCAAGCGCGATGCCACCAAACCGCGCGCCCTGGAACTCTTTAACGAGGACGGTTCCTCTGTCTCAATTTCTAAATCTGATGAGCCCACCACACCTCGCGGAACGGTCTCGCTACCGCTCGTTGGTCGCGTCGCGGCTGGGATTCCCATTCTGGCCGAGCAGAATATCGAAGACACTTTTACTATCCCGACCGAAATCGCCACTGATCAGGGTTCCTTTATCCTTGAGGTGCATGGGAGCTCAATGATCAATGTCGGCATCTTCAATGGCGATTACATCATCGTCCGTGAACAAAAGAGTGCCATGAACGGCGAAATCGTCGTGGCCATGATTGATGGTTCAGCGACCGTCAAGACGTTCTACAAGGAGCAGGGACGCGTACGCCTACAGCCTGAGAATGACACCATGGAGCCTATCTATGCAACAAATCCCGTTATTTTGGGCAAAGTCGTCGGCTTGATGCGCCGGTTCTCGTAATGCAAAAACGCATCACCATCTTTGATACCGTCCGCGGGTTTACGATGATTTCAATGGCAGGTTTTCACGCTTGCTACGATCTCGCCTACCTGTACGGTTGGGATATGCCCTGGTTTACCCAGACTGTCTTTCAAGACATCTGGCGCGCCAGCATCAGCTGGGTATTCTTGTTTATCGCGGGTTGGATGTGCACTCTTTCGCGCAACAATATCAAACGTGCCGCCAAATACGCCTTAGCAGCACTCGTCGTCTGGCTGGCAACAACACTTGTCTCAGTCGATGATTCGGTTAATTTTGGCATCATCTACTGCATGGCCGCATGTACCGGCATCGTGGCGTTGACCGATCCCGTCCTTAAAAAGATATCAGCGAGATGGGGCATGTCCCTATGCCTTGTGATGTTCGCCCTCACCTGGAGCATCCCCAAAACAATCTACCCTGTCCCCTACCTGGCGTGGCTGGGATTTCCGAGCCCTGGGTTTGTCTCAGGTGATTACTACCCCATCATCCCGTTTATCTTTATGTATCTTGCAGGATACTTCGCCGCACATATAGCGCAGGGAATCGATAAGACCGTCCCTAGCTGGGCCTACGCCAACTCCCTGCCGGCGCTCGCCAGCCTTGGACGTTATGCACTACCCTTTTATCTGCTGCATCAGCCCATTATACTGGGCATTTTGGAGCTCGCCTACTCGGTGCGATAACGCTCGAGCCGCGGTGCGACACGAGCCGGCAGTTTCGCCACAATACGAACGCCATCCTCAAGATATTCCTCATGCAAAAGGGTCCCCTGCTCATGCACGAGTGTAATGAGCGCACCTTCACGATATGGAATGTCAGCTGAAAGCAGTACATCGGTGGCAGCTGCCTCGCGAGCAATGCGATCGACGAGATCGTCGAGCCCCTCGCCTGTTTGGGCCGAGAACAGAACGGCTTCCGGAAAACGACGACGGAAACTTAATCGATCAACGCTATCGAGAAGATCGATTTTATTGAATACGGTCAGCGTTAGGCGCTCTCCGGCGCCGATCTCATCAAGCACGCGGTCGACAGCCTCCAGCTGTCGCTCATAGTCCTCGTCAGACGCATCTACGACTTTGAGAATTAGATCGGCACCCAACACCTCGGACAGCGTCGATTTAAAGGCATCGACAAGACCATGCGGCAGCTTTTGAATAAAGCCGACGGTATCGGTAATCGTCATTCCGCGACCGCCGGGCAGGCGATACGAACGCGTCGTCGGGTCGAGCGTAGCAAACAGCTTGTCCTGCGAAAGTACCGTAGAGCCTGTCAGGCGATTGAGCAACGTCGATTTACCGGCATTGGTATAACCGGCTAACGCGACGCGAAACGCCGGTGACTCAATACGACTCTTGGATTGAACATCACGACGCTGTTCAACCTGCTTGATCTCACGACGAAGCGCAGCGATCTTATTACGAATGAGGCGACGGTCGACCTCGAGCTGACTTTCGCCCTGACCAAAGCGTGAGCCGATGCCGCCGCGCGTCTGTTCCTTGGCGAGATGGCTCCACATGCCGCGCAGACGAGGCAACAGATATTGAAGCTGCGCCAGCTGTACCTGTAGGCGTCCCTCACGCGTCTGAGCATGCAGGCCAAAGATATCCAAGATCAGTGCCGTACGATCGATAATCTTTACCGGCTCGCCCACGGCTTTCTCCAAATAGGATTGCTGCGAGGGCGTCAGGTCGTCGTCAAAAATAACGACATCGGCATCCATGCGATGTACCAGACCGCACAGCTCCTCTACCTTACCGGAACCGATAAATGATTTGGGATACGGCTTTACCAAACGCTGAGACAAGCGAGCCACGCACTGGGCACCAGCCGTGTGGGCAAGGCGCTCCAGCTCATCGAGCGATCGATCGAGTGGCCATGCATTGTCGCGCCACTCAACACCAACCAAAATGGCACGCTCGGGCTCGGGTGCCGTGGGAACAAGGGGGAAACGAGCCATTAGGCAGCCTCAATACGATGCAGGATATCAGCAACGACCTCATCGATCGTACATTCATCCATATCAAACCACGCGATACGGTCATCGCGCTTAAACCACGAAAGCTGACGTTTGGCATAGCGACGCGAACGCATCTTAATGAGTTCGCGAGCCTCATCCATGCTCGTCACGCCATTGAAAGCATCGATGATCTCTTTATAGCCAATTGCCTGCATCGAAGTCAGGGCATCTCCCAGCCCCTGGTCCATAAGACCGCGAACCTCATCAACAAGACCCTGCTCAAACATCACATCGACACGTAGGTTAATGCGTTCATAGAGCACCTCGCGATTTCGCGTCAGGCCAAACCATAACGCATGATAATGCTCGCGCGGAACACTAAACTGCGACTTTTGTTGCGCATAGGAAACGCCATCATCGTGCATTTCGAGCGCGCGAATCACACGCCGCACGTTATGCGGATGAATAACAGCAGCTGATTCTGGATCGCGCTCGGCAAGCAGGGCATGCAGTTCTTCCTCGCCAATACGCTCGGCAAGCTCCTGATACCCCGCGCGACGATCGTCCTCAAGCTCGCCCGAGGGAAAATCCATCTCATCCAGGGCGGCCTTGAGATACAAGCCTGTGCCCCCGCAAAACACCGGTAGGCGGCCCTCGCCAAGCAAACGCTCAACATGCGCGCGAGCGTCAGCCTGATAAAGCGCAGCAGAATATGCCACACCCGGCTCTACAATGTCGACGAGACGCAGCGGCGCCGTACACTCATCGGGCGCCATCTTTGCGGTACCGATGTCCATGCCGCGATAGATTTGCATCGCATCGCACGACAGCACTTCGGACGAAAGACGAGCCGCCAAACGGTCGGCAACACCACTCTTACCAACCGCCGTCGGACCGACGATCGCAACGGCGGAAAGACCTGCCCCGGGAGAAACCATTAGCGCGGCTCGCCCACAACGGAGCCGGACAAATACCAGGTCTTGGCAACGTCAACGTCAACATCAACGATCTTGCCAACAAGCTGATCGATGCAGTAACCCTCGGGGATAGGCGCATGCACGGTCTGATTCTTGGGGCTCTTGCCCAGTAGCACCGCGTCATTCTTTTTGCTCGTTCCCTCAATGAGCGCCGGCACCACAGTATGAAGCTCACCCTGGTTATACTCATGTGCCGTGGTCTCGATAACCTTAACCAGGCGGTTGAAACGCTCGAGAATAACCTCATGCGGCGTAGGATCGTCAATCTCGGCGGCCGGGGTACCGGCGCGCTTGGAATAGATGAAGGTATAGGCCTGAGCATAGCGGACCGTCTCGGCAAGTGAGAGCGTCTGCTCAAAGTCTTCTTCAGTCTCGCCCGGGAAGCCAACGATAATGTCGGTCGAGAGCGCGATATCGGGCATGCGGTTGCGAATGCGATCGACCAGGCCCAGATAGTCCTCGCGTGTATAACGGCGATTCATCTCTTTGAGGATCCGTGTCGAACCTGACTGGACGGCCAGGTGCAACTGCGGCATAACGGCAGGCGTCTCGGCCATGGCGTCGATGGTCTCGGGGAGCAGATCCTTGGGATGCGAAGACGTAAAGAAGATGCGCTCCACACCCGTATCGCCCACGGCACGCAGCAGATCGGCAAAACGCGGCTTGCCAAACAGATCGCGACCATATGAGTTAACGTTTTGGCCCAGCAGCGTAATCTCACGCACGCCCTGGCGCACCAAACCGGTCACCTCGTCGACAATCTCCTCGAAGGGGCGACTTTTTTCGCGACCGCGCACGTACGGCACGATGCAATAGGTGCAGAAATTATTGCAGCCTGTCATGATGGGCACCCAGGCGTGATACTGGGTCTCGCGATGCCACGGCATGCTCATGGCATCCGTATCCTCATGCTCATTGGTGCGGATATGACGCTTACCATCAAGGAACGCCTCGGCAATGAGCTCGGCCACATGTGCGATGGAATGCGTGCCAAAGATGACATTGACGTTATCGACGTTGGTGAGCAGGCCCTCTCCATCACGCTGCGCGATGCAGCCGCCCACGGCAACCACACGCTTGCCCGAAGGCGAAGGCGGCAGGCTTTTGCAGGAATTGCACTGACCGTACAGGCGAGTATCGGCGGCCTCACGCACACAGCATGTCATGAAGACAACGATATCGGCATGCTCGGGATCGAGCGCCATGAGGCAGCCATACGAATCAAGCAGACCGCTCACACGCTCGGAGTCGTGCTGATTCATCTGACAGCCAAAGGTGCGGATAAAGTAGGTTTTACCGGCAAGAATATCGCGTACGGAACGCTGGTCCATGTGCATAAGTCCTAACGATGGGGAGCGAAACGAGGCAAGCAGAAGCTATGCCACAGGCTTAACATCATCCATGACGACGTTATCCATAGCAGCTCGATTAATCTGATGAACGTAAATAGAAAGACGGATGGCCGTGCGCGACTCCCCGTTAATGAGGATGTCGGAGAACACGGGCGCGCAGGAAATATCAAATCCGGTTGGAATCAAAAAACCGCGCGCAATAGCCACGGCCTTTATGGCCTGGTTGACCGCACCGGCGCCGACACACTGGATGTTGACGGGTACACCATCCTTGACCATGCCGGCGATGGCGCCGGCAACGGACGCGGGCGATGATTTGCTTGATACCTTCAGGCAATCCATGAAGAAACTCCTGCGTTTAAAAGTACGTTTTAACTGCAATAACTGTATCGTACCGAACGGACTCGGTAAAGATGCTATTCCTCTTTGGCAAGATCGAACGTCACAGTGATGCGATCACGTGAAACACGAATCTTGGGGTCGCCGCAAAGGTTGAGATAGTACCGAGCGGCAAGGTCATTAAAGTCGCGCTCCACAGCACGCGAAAACTGTGCTATGTCATCCTTGGCAATACGTAGCCCGCGACGATCTTTCGCAAGATCGACAGGAGCCGGCGCATGCGAGGAAGAATCACGCTCGCGCAGCAAACGCGCGGTCACACCGCGAACGGGCTTAATCTGCCCTGCCAAAATGCGATGTGCCGTGCGCTCGGACATCTCAAGACCCAAACCCGAACAGATACGGATAAAGTCTTCCGCATCCGAAGCAAGACCCAGACGATCGACCACGGGAAGCTCGGCTTCGTCGTCGATAAACAAAAGACGAGAAGCATCGAGACGGCTGGAGGCCTGTGCATGCAGCGTCGCGGCGATCTCGGACGGAGACCCCAGATAGACATCACAGGCGCGCAGCTCCTCGAGGGCAAACTCACAGGCGGCGCGAATGATGTTGTGAGGGCCGCGGGCGCAGACATAGTGACCGTCCTCGTCCTTCACGGCCTGAGGCCAGCTGGACTGATCGGCGCGCTCGCCAAGGCGGTCGGTAGCGACGCTCACTTTAAAAACCGAGCCAAGGTCAACATCCGACGCGACAACACGTGCCTCGTCGGTATTCTGCTTAATCGAGAACAATGCCATGCCTCGACCGTGAACGCCCCAACGATCCATCTTCATGCTCTCGAGCTTGGAAGTAACGCGGGCATCGAAGATGCGCTCCTGCATATCCTGCGGCACACCCGAGCCGTTATCCAGAAAGACGAGCGTACGGACGCCATCTTCCTTGGTCGTAGCGAGATAGACCTTGTCGGCGCCGGCATCACGAGCGTTGCGCAGCATTTCAATGACAATATCCTCGACATGCTGAATGTCGTGCTTTGCCTGGCGCCGTTCAGCCTCCGAAACGCGGAGGCGGACATACCCCTCGCCAAGGTTCTCCTCGACGCGAAGGTTGCCCTCCCCCGACATCGACGCGATAAATGAGATGAGCTCGTTCGCGTCGCTCATGTTATTTAGCGATATCGACAGCGCGGCTCTCGCGAATCACGACGACGCGCACCTGACCGGGATACTCCATCTCTTCCTCGATCTGATGGGCGATATCGTGAGCCAGGACCGTGGACTGGGCATCGGAGATCTTGTCCGGCTGGACCATGACGTGGACCTCGCGACCGGCCTGCATGGCATAGGTACGCTCGACGCCTTCATGGGAGTTGGCGATCTCCTCGAGCATCTCGAGACGCGTGATGTAGATCTCGGCAGACTCGCGACGGGCACCGGGGCGAGAGGCAGAAACGGCATCGGCAGCCTGGACCAGAACATCGAGCACCGTGTTGGGGTCGACGTCGGCGTGATGGGCCTCGATAGCGTGAACGATAACGGGCTTCTCGCCATAGCGACGGGCGAGCTCGGCGCCGATAACGGCATGCGGACCCTCGACGTCATGGTCGATAGCCTTACCAAGATCGTGCAGCAGGCCGGCACGCTTGGCGGTCACAACGTCCAGGCCAAGCTCGGAAGCCATCACGCCACACAGGTCGGAAACCTCGAGGGAATGCTGGAGCACGTTCTGACCAAACGAGGTGCGGTAGCGCAGAGCGCCCAGGGTCTTAACGATCTCGGGATGCAGATCGTGGATACCGGTATCGAAGGCAGCCTGCTCGCCAGCCTCGCGCACGCGCTGCTGAACCAGGTCGGCGGCCTTGTGATACATCTCCTCGATGCGGGCGGGGTGAATGCGGCCGTCGGCGATGAGGTTCTCCAGAGCAACACGGGCGGT
>UROR01000069.1 GCA_900549535.1 uncultured Collinsella sp.
GATGTTGCGACCCTCGCGACCGATGATACGGCCCTTGAGGTCATCAGAGGGAATATGCACGGAGGTAACGGTGACCTCGGCAGTGTGGTCGGCAGCGCAGCGCTGAATCGCCAGGGACAGAATCTCCTGGGCGGTCTTGTGGCACTCGGCGCGAACCTGCTGCTCGGACTCGCGAATGATCGTGGCGGCCTCGTGGGTGACCTCGCCGCGAACCTTATCGAGGAGCTCCTTGTGGGCATCCTCGCGGGTCAGGTCGGCGATGCGCTCGAGCTCCGAGGTCTGCTTGGCGCAGAGCTCCTCAAGCTCGCGGGAGCGCTTCTCGACCTGGCCAGCCTGGCTAGACAGCTGATGCTCACGCTTGTCGAGGGCATCGTTGCGGCGATCGAGAGACTCCTCACGCTGCATCACGCGATTCTCGAGCGTACGAATCTCACTTTTACGCTGCTTGTCCTCGGCCTCGGCAGCCTGCTTGTTCTTGATAATCTCTTCCTTGGCCTCAAGCAGAGCCTCTTTTTTGAGGGTCTCGGCTTGACGCTTTGCATCACCGATTAGGGACTCAGCCTGTGCGTGAGCCGACTGGATCTTTTCGTCGGCCTCGTGAAGACTACCCTGCTTGGCGGTGCGCATGTAGGCAATGGCGGCGATGGCACCCAAAACGATGCCAACGAGCGCTGCGATGATAGGCATGCTCACTCCTTTTTATGGATTCGTTACACAACAAAGCGAACCGTCCTTGCGAACGGCTCACGACATTTGAGTAATATGGGCGCAGCTTATGCGGGTCGGATACAGATAAACATATAAACAAACTCATCAAAGATGAGCACATATCACAAAGCAAATGACATTGTTTATCGTACGTTGAACCGTAACAACTGTCAAATAAATGGACCCGGTACGGCGACTAAAACGCGGTGAACGGCGGGTACGCAAAACGCATGCGTCTAGCATGTGTCTAAACTGCACATTCCCCACGTTCGGCATCGAGACGCGCCTTAACGGCATCGGCGGCGATGTGATACGAGAAGCCCTTGCCCATCAAAAACCGAACCAGTTTATCGAATCCGCGCGTCTCTGGAATACGGCGCTTGGCGAGCAGGGCTGACGCACGCGCCAAATCGTCTTCGACGGCAAAATAATCCTCGGGATAGCCGGGGATATCATCGAGTACGACATGGCGGCGCTTGAGCTCGGTCTCAATCTTGCGCTGTCCCCAGCCGCGTCGTTTGCGTTCCTCGATAAAGTACGAACAAAAGCGGTTCTCATCTAATAATCGATACTCAGTGGCACGCTGGACGGCGAAATCAATTGCGGGTTGGCGAAATCCGTAACGAGCCAGCTTGTCACGGACCTCACCCGTGGCATGGTCGCGGCGCGACAGCATCTCAGTCACCATGGTAAGCGCGCATTTACGCTCAATGAGCTGCACCGCCTCGCGAAACTCATCCCAATCGCAGGGAAGATCGGGGCGATTTTTAAGGAACAGGCGCGCGACACGAACAGGAATCCAGATGGATCGTTCAAAACCGCCCTCGAGCTCACAGTCGATATGTGCACAAGGCTTTTTTGATGCATACCCACTCGAGAACGAGGAGGCCGCCTTCTTATCGGGAAAGACGACCGTGGCCTCGGTCACCGTATACGACATGAGGGCATCCGCTACTCGTCGTCATCATCGAGCATCGCGGAGCCATCGATAGCGTAAAGCTCATCGAACTCCTCAGTTTCGGGCTGATCGGTCAGCTCGACCTCGGACGGAGCATCGTCATCGAATTCAAGGCCGCAGGCGAGGCGAACCTTATGCTCGATCTCGTCTGCACAATCGGGGTGTTCGCGCAGGAAGGCCTTAGCGGCCTCGCGACCATTACCGAGCTTGTCCTCACCGTAAGCAAACCAAGAACCCATCTTTTTGCAGATACCGCACTCGACGGCCATGTCAAGAATCGAGCCCTCCTTAGAGATGCCCGTGCCGTACATGATGTCAAACTCGGCCGAGCGGAACGGAGCGGCCACCTTATTCTTAACGACTTTGGCACGCACGCGATTGCCGATAACCTCGTCCTTGAGCTTGATGCTGTCGATGCGGCGAATATCGATGCGCACCGACGAGAAGAACTTGAGGGCGCGGCCGCCCGTCGTTGTCTCGGGGTTGCCGAACATGACGCCGATCTTCTCGCGCAGCTGGTTAATGAAGATGCAGGTCGTTTTAGATTTGGCGAGCGAACCGGCGAGCTTACGGAGTGCCTGGCTCATCAGACGGGCTTGAAGGCCGACCGTAGTATCGCCGATCTCGCCCTCAATCTCAGCACGCGGAGTCAAAGCGGCGACAGAGTCGACGACGATGGCGTCGATGGCGCCAGAGCGCACAAGCATGTCGACGATCTCGAGCGCCTGCTCGCCCGTATCGGGCTGGGAAATGAGGACCTCATCGATGTCCACGCCGATACGCGCGGCATACGTGGGATCGAGCGCGTGCTCGGCATCAATAAATGCCACGACGCCGCCCATAGCCTGGGCCTCAGCCAAAATCTCGAGCGAAAGCGTTGTCTTACCGGAGGACTCGGGACCGTAAATCTCGACGATACGGCCGCGCGGCACGCCGCCGATGCCCAGCGCGGCATCGAGGGCCAGGGCGCCAGTGGGAATGGCCTCGACCTCGAGCTCGGGACCACCGTCGCCGTACCTCATGATGGAACCCTGGCCGAATTTCTTCTCAATCTCGGCCTTGGTGGTGGCGATCATCTCATCGCGCTCTTTACCCGTCGTGCGAGCATGAACGGTACGTACGGGACCTGAATTCTTGGCCATGAATAGCCCTCCTCTTAACAACCTGCATCGATAATAAACGAACGGCTGTTCGTGGTCAACCGTTCAGATAAATCATATGCAGCCGACCTTTCCAAAACCCAACCAAACGCCGACCAAACACTGACCAAAAACTTGACCGCAGGCAAACCAAACAAGGCAAGACAAACATGAATACGCCAACTACCTGCACGAAGAGAAAATTCGCCAGAGGCCCCTATCTCCACAATTAAGGGGCCCGGAGGCCCCTTAAAACACGTCTATTCCATAGAATCGAGCACGTAGACAATGCGACCCAGTGCCTCAGCGACCGCATGGGCACGGACGCATGAACGATCGCCCTCATAGTGGCAACGAATGGAGTCCACGACCGGCGCTCCCCCATCGGCCGAGCGATACGCCCAGCCAATATAAAAGGTTCCAGCCGGATCGTCCTCGGTGCCTCCACCGGGGCCGGCATAGCCCGTCGCGCTCACGGCAATATCGCTCTGGTACAGCTCCAGCGAACCGGCAGCCATCTCGCGCGCCGTCTGATACGACACCGCGGTATAGCGGTCGAGCGTCTCCTGCTCAACGCCGAGCACGCGATGCTTAATTTCGTCGCAGTACGTCACCGCACCGCCACGAAGCACCGCCGAGGCACCCGGGATATCGGCAATCGTCGAGGCAATCATACCCGCCGTCAGCGACTCCGCCGTCGAGACCGTCACACCACGGGCACTCGCGCGCTCGACAATATCGCGCGCCAGTTCCTCGTTGTTTGCGGCGATTAGCAAATAAGACTCTGTCATACCCACCAGGACCTAGACCGAAAAGACGATCTTGCGACAGTTCCAGAAGTACTGGGCGCCCGAGACAATGGTCAAAATCACGGCGATGACGTACAGGAAGCGCGACACCGAATAGACACCGAGCAGCAGCGACACCGGCCCCAGCTGGAGACCGGCCATCGCAAAGACGCACAGATAGCCGCAGATGGAAACCATCGTCGTCGCCGTCTTGTACTTGCCAAGCTTATCGGCGGCAACGACCACACCGGCCGCACTCGCGACCATGCGCAGGGCACTCACCAGCAGCTCGCGGAACAAGATAATGAACACCGACCACACGGTTACGGTACCAAAATCCAAGAACAGAAGCAGAGCCGAGAACACGAGCAACTTATCGGCGATGGGATCCAGGAACTTACCGAAGTCGGTGATCTCGTTGCGCGAACGAGCCAGGTAGCCATCAACCTTATCGGTGCACGACAGGATGACGTACAGAACAAAGGCGGCAGCGGCGAGCGGGCCGTCGAAGGTGCTCAAATCCGTACCGGCAACGCTTGTGTGAGACAGCGCCGACACGATCATGAACACCGGAATGAAGACGATGCGCACGCACGTCACGATGTTGGCGGGCGTCCAAACACTCGTCAGTTCCTTATTGCTCTCGTTAGCCACGACGCTCTCCTACTCCACAACATGACCGATAAGCTCATAGCAGAAGCTATCGGTAAACTCGACCGTCAGAATATCGCCCACAGATGCCTCGCTGGCATCCAGATGCACCGCGCCATCGGAATCGGGCGCCTGGAACCAGGCATGTCCGATGAGCTCGGCACCGTCTTCGGTCTCCTCGATACCGTCGACGATCACCTGGGCGCGTTCGCCCACATGTGCGGCAGTTGCAGCAAAACCGAGCGACTCGGCCAGGTCCATGGCCTCCTGGGCGCGCTCGAGCTTAACCTCTTCGTCAACCTGACCTTCCATCTTAGCAGCCAGGCTGCCCTCCTCCTGCGAGTAGGCAAAGACGCTCGTGTAGTCAAAGCCGACGGTGTCCATAAAGTCAATGAGATCGCGGAACTCGTCGTCGGTCTCGGTCGGGAACCCTACCATGGCCGTGGAGCGGATCACGATACCGGGGATGCGCTCGCGCAGGTCGCGGAACAGGTCCTCGAGCTCCTGGCGCGAACCGGAGCGGCGCATGGCCTTGAGGATGCGCGCGTCGCAGTGCTGCACGGGGATATCGATATAGGGCAGCACCTCGGGCGTATCGCGAATGGTTTCGATAAGCTCGTCGGTCATGCCCTCGGGCTGCAGGTAGAGTACGCGGACCCACACGTTATGAGGACGCACCGCCTCAGCAACGGCCTGCAGCAGCTGCGCCAGATTGCGCGGCGCGCCCTCAGCGAGGTCCTCGTCGGCAAAGTCGGTACCCCAGATGCCCGTGTCCTGACCGATCAGAACGATCTCGCGCACGCCACCGGCGACCAGGTCGCGCACCTCGGAGATAATGCTCTCGGCATTGCGCGAGTGATAACGACCGCGGATATACGGGATCATGCAGAAGCTACAGAAGCGGTTGCAGCCATCGGAGATCTTGACATAGGCGACAGCGCCCTCGACGGTGCGCTTGACCTGCGGAATATAGGCGGCAATCTCGCGCTCAACACCCAGCACGTCATCGATAACCGCCACGATGCCGTCTTCCTCGTCGGCCTTCACAAAGGCCGCGACCTCGGGCAGCTCGTCGGGTAGGTCGTCGCCGTAGCGTGACGGCACGCAGCCGCACATGACGATCGGGCAGGAACGAACGCCGTCCTGCACCTCGTTGGCAAGCTCGAGCGTGGTCTCGATGCTCTCGGACGTTGCAGAGGCAAGGAACGAGCACGTATTGACGATGGCGATATCGGCATCCTGTGGATCGAATGCCTCCTCGTAGCCTGCGGCAGTCAGCAGCGAACGCATACGGTCGGTATCGACCTCGTTCTTGGCGCACCCGAGGGTGATATAGAGCACGGAGCCCAACGGAGTATCCATGTTGGAGAGCGGTCCTTTCGAATGATATTAGCGGTAGTTGGTGAACTGCAGCGGCTGGCCGTAGTCCTGGTCGCGCAGGAACTGGATCACGGTCTGCAGCGCATCCTTGGAAGCAGAGGAAACACGCAGTTTGTCGGCCTCAATCGTCACCTTGACCTTGAGCTTCTGATCCTTGATGTCCTTATTGATCTTCTTGGCAGTCGTCTGGTCGATACCCTCGACGATGTGACCGAGCACGCGCACGGTACCGCCCGATGCAGCCTGGGGCGCATCCCAGGACACGGCCTTAAGATCGATGCCGCGCTTGATGAGCTTGGAGCTCAGGACGTCGATGATCTGCTTGGAGACAAAGTCGGCCGGGGCGTTGATCGAAAAGAGCTTGTCGCCCTTCGAAAGCTCGATGGTGGCGCCGGAGTCCTTGAGGTCATAGCGCTGGGAAATCTCGCGCGTGGTCTGCTGGAAGGCATTGTCGACCTCCTGCATATTGACCTCGGACACGACGTCGAAGCTGGAATCTTTAGCCATGGTTAATCCTTTCGCTTACGAGCGGCTTAGTAGCTGTCGTACGAATAATCGGTGGAATCGGTCATCGTTTGACCGTCGGTGGCGGTATCGGTGCCGTCCGTGGACTGGGCGTCGGTTCCATCCGCACTGTTAGCATCATCGTTACCGTCAGTGGTCTCGCCGTCCTCGGCGTCGGTCGTCTCCTTCTTGGGAACGGTGATCGTCACGCGTGCCACGCCCGATGTCTTGGTGTCATAGCGGACCTTTTCGCCGTTCTTGGTAACGGTGACATCGGAAGGCTTGGACGTGGTGATCTCGATCGAGGACTCGGGCGTGTATTCCTGCTCAAAGGGGCCGGTCGCCTGGGCGCCATAGACCGACTTGCCATCAACCTTGACCTCAATCCACGCGGTCTTTCCCTTGGCAACGGAAACTTTGACCTTCGTGACCTCGTTCTCTTCCTTCTTGGCCGTCGTCTTGGTAGCGTCCGAATCAGTCGACTCATCCGTCGGCTCATCGGTGTCTTCGTCCTCGTCGACCGTTTCGGTCTTCTTAGAAGACTTCTTGGTCGTCGTCTTGGTAGCAGTGGGCGTCTCGGGCGTGGTCTCGGGCGCCGAAGATGCGCAGCCGCGCAGAAGCACCACGATGAGCACGATCAGCAGCAACGCCACGGCACCGATACCGGCGTAGACGATACGCGGATCGAGCCCGTTGTTTTGAGGAGTACGGGATCGGCCGGGTCCACGACTGGAACTGCTGCGGCCGCCTCCCTGAGGCATACGACCACAATTGCTATCGGAACGGCCGCGATAGCCGCCCTGGCCCTGAAGGCTGCGCTGACCCGAGCGGGGCGCAAGTTCACCGCGGCCTTGATAGCCACGTTGGCCCGAACGCGGAGCCGAAGAGCGCTGGCCATACGGCTGTGATTGAGAGCGAAGACGCGGCGTCACCTGCGTGCTATCGGCATCCGCATAGCCACCGCGAGAGCGTCCGGTGGAGACACCACGGTGACCGCGATCGGAATAGCCGCCGTCGCCGTAGCCGGCACGAGGGTCACGCGCCACGCCGCGGGCAGCGGGAAGTGCACGGTCCTCGGGCATCGGCGTACTGCGGAACCGGTCACGCTGTGAGCGAATCTCCTCGCCCGAACCCGTCTCAGTAATATAACCGGCCTGCTGAGGACGCTGTCCATAGCGGGTCGAACGACCGCCCTGAACCATCAGGAAGCGCCCGTTATCGACCGAGGAACGCGAATTGACGTAGCCGGCGGCGTCCTGAAAACGACCGCCCTGCTGCGACGTCTCGCGTTCGTATGCCATCAGGTCGTCAAAGTAGGCATTGACGACCTCACGCGGATTGAGGCCCAAAAAGCGAGCATAGCTCGAAATCATGCCCTGCGCATAGCCGCGCGGCGGCATCGAAGCAAAGTTACCGGTCTCGAAAAACTCGATGATCTGCGGCCTGATTTTGATGGTGTTGGCGACCTGCTGAATGGAAAGGCCCATTCGGCGACGCTGCTCGAGCAGCATGTCACCAAAGCGTGCAGCCATCAGAATCCTCCAAACTCACGATCTTCACGTGCCATCTCGGCGTCGACAGATTCCAGCGCGGCAAGCCCCTCCTCGTCCAACAGGACCTCGCGCGGCTTGGAACCGTCGGGCGGGCCGACGACACCCTTTTCTTCCAGCATGTCCATAATACGCCCGGCACGCGCATAGCCAACCTTCAGACGACGTTGCAGGCCAGATGTGGAGCCAAGCTGCGATTCCACCACAATATGGGCGGCTTCCCAAATGAGCGGATCATCGTCTTGCGGCTCGGCGACTCCGGTGCGGACAATGCCGCCGCCACCCGCCATGGACATGGAAGCGGGCGCCACGGCAGACAGAATCTCCTCGTGGTAGTCAGGCTCACTCTGCGACTTGACGAACTCGACAATCTCGTTGATTTCGTCGTCCGAGACAAAGCAGCCCTCGATACGGCGAGGCTTGCCCCAGTCGACCTTGGAGAACAGCATGTCGCCCAAACCGGTGAGCTTTTCGGCACCCATCTGGTCGATGATGACGCGCGAGTCGATGCCCGTGGCGACATTAAAGGCGATGCGGTTGGTGATGTTGGCCTTGATAAGGCCCGTCACTACGTTGGAACTGGGGCGCTGCGTGGCCACGATAAGATGAATGCCGGCGGCACGGCCCAGCTGCGCAATACGCACAATCGAGGCCTCGACATCCTTACCGGCGACCATCATCAGGTCCGAGAGCTCGTCAATGATGATGACCAGGTAGGGCATCTTTTGCGGCGGGTTGTCGTAATGCTCAAACTCGCCGGCGGCCTGCTTTTCGTTGTAGGTCGAGATCTTACGCACGTTCAGGCGCTCGAAGACCTTCAAGCGGCGCTCCATCTCGGACACAGCCCACTGCAGGGCACTCGCGGCCTGCTTGGGCTCGGTCACCACAGGCACATAGAGATGCGGCAAGCCGTTGTAGCCCGCGAGCTCGACACGCTTGGGGTCGACCATAATCAGGCGAACGTCCTCAGGAAGCGCGCGCATGAGCAAGGTCGTGATGATGGAGTTGATCATCACCGATTTACCGGAACCCGTGGTACCGGCGATCAGCAGGTGGGGCATCTTGGCAAGATCGGCGACGACCGGCGTACCCTCGGCATCACGTCCGATGGCAAGCTCGAGCGGGCCGCCCTTCACGTAGGGCAGCACGTCGCCCAGGTTGACGTTTTGGCGCTTGCGGTTGGGGATCTCGATACCCACAAGCGAAGTGCCGGGAATCGGCGCAAAGATACGCACCGACTGGGCGGCAAGTGACAGTGCGATATCGTCCTCAAGGCTCGAAATCTTGCTCACGCGCTCGCCCTCGCCGGGCTGCAGCTTAAAGGTCGTCACCGTAGGGCCGGCAATCCAGCCGACGACGCGGGCGCTGCGGCCAAACTCAAGCAGGGTCGACTGCAGCGACTCGGCAGTCTGCTCCAGCTCCTTGTCCGAAGACGCAGCAGAAGCGGACTGCGGGTTGGCATGGAGAATCTCGAGCGGCGGAAGCTTGAGGCCGTCCTCTTCTTCAACCTCGTTATCTGCGGAGGCGCTGTCCGCTCCCCCATCGCTAGCAGCAGACGCCTCGATGGCGCTCGCGACAGACGCATCGGCGACCTTGGGATGCTTCAGGAAGTCGGGAATCTGCGGTGCTGCCGAAACAGGGTTCACGGCAAACGGAGGCTCGGACTCGTCAATCTTGGCCGGATCATCTTCCATCGAAAGCTGGCCGGCCACCTGACCGCGCTTGGTATGGCGGCGAGGCAGCAAGGTCGTCTTGGCACTCTCAATCGGAGTCTCATCGTCCTCGTCATCGTCCTCGGTAAGCTCAATCTCGCTCTCGGACCACGACGGATCGGGTTCACTTGTGTTGAGTTTGGGCGCAGCCTTGCCCTTCTTGGCGTGGCGACGCGGCAGCAGCGTTGTCTTGGCGCGTTCGGCCTCTACAGCATCGGACACGTCGACAAACGGGTCCTCATCCTCGTCCTCATCGTCCAGAATCGGATCGACCTCGCTGCCCATAACCGTAGTCACGGCAGCATCAGAGCTCTTTTGACGCAGAATGCTCAGGTGAGGGCGGGCGATACCGGGAACCGAAAGTGCCTCATCGTCACCCCAGGGGCTCTCGTTGACGTCGGCACGACGGCGCTCGGCAAAATCAGCCGCACGGTCGCGGGCAGAACGCAAGACGCCGCCCACCGAAAAGCCGATGATGACAAAGCCGACGACGGCCAAGCCCAGCAGGACCACCATCGCAATGGGCTTACCCAGGGCATTCTGCAAGGCACTCGCAATAAACGCACCGATGTAGCCACCCGAGGCGGACAGGTTTTGCGGCATGAACATAAGGTCACACGAGTCACTGGTACCCGGCACCATAAGCGACAAGATAGAGACGACGGCGACAAAGACCACGGCGCCGCCCGCAACGGAGCGCACATTGAGCGGCGAATCATCGCCCAAAAAGAGCGTAGCGGCAAACAGCAAAATAACGATCGGCAGTACGTAGGCACCCAGGCCAAAGCCCAGGTGGTAGAAACCGGCAACCGCAGCCGTCACAGGTGCGGTCGCCGGCGAAATCC
>UROR01000070.1 GCA_900549535.1 uncultured Collinsella sp.
AGCTCATCATGCGCTCGAGCGACACCTCGCAGTACGCGCCGGCCAACGCGGCAGCCTCCGCGACCTTCTTAATCAAGACGGCGGGGCCGCAGCTGGCGACGTAGTCGTAACCGCCCTCGCCGAGCAGCTCGGCGGCAGGATCGGTGCAAAAACCGTGCGTGCCCAACGAGCCGTCGTCGGTGCACACGTTAACCGTGGCTCCCAGCGCGCGGAACTCGTCGACGCCCACGGCCTTGGACGCGGTGCCAAAGCCCAGGCATACGTCAACGTCCACGCCCTGCTCGGCAAGCATGCCAGCCAGGCAGAGTACGGGCGGAACGCCAATGCCGCCGGCGACGAGCAGCGCCTTCCTGGTGCCCTCGGGCACGAACCAGCCGCGGCCGCCAGGGCCCAGCAAGTTGGAGGTGGAGCCAGGGCCCATCTGCGACAGACGGCGGGTATCATCGCCCACGACGGCGTACCACAGCTCGACGGTGCCGGCCTCGGCGTCGGCGCGATAGAAGCTCAGGGGCACGCGAAGCAGCGAGGAAGCATCGCCCGGCACGGCGATATTCACGAACTGACCGGGCTTGAGCGCACTTGCAAGCTTGGGGGCCGAGATAACGAGCGAGAAGATGCCGTCGGCGATCTCCTGGTTCGAGACGACCTCAAAGTCGTGCATGCGTGCAGTGGAAGGTGTGGGCATAGACGCTCCAATCCCCCATGCGGTTGCATGGTTCAGGCGAACAGAAAGCGCGGCACCGCAAGGGCACCGCGCACAAAAGCGATAAGGCTATGCTAGCAGATGCAGCCGTCGGCAAGCGTCTGCTTACCGCCGACGAACACATCGGTGGCACGACCGGTGAGCGTGCGGCCGGCAAAACCGGAGTTCTCGGCACGCGACTCGTAGCCGCCCTCGCCGACCGTCCAGGTTGCGGCGGGGTCGAACACGGTCAGGTCGGCAACGGAACCCGCCTTGACCTGAACCTGGTCGAGGCCCAGGATCTCGCGCGGCTTGATGGCCATGAGCTCGACCATGCGGCCCATGCTCATCTTGCCCGTGTTGACCAGCTCGGTGAGCACGAGCGCCAGCGAGGTCTCGAGGCCGATCATGCCGAAGGGCGCAAGCTCGAACTCGCGGGCCTTCTCCCACGGGGTGTGGGGAGCGTGGTCGGTGACGATAACGTCTACGGTGCCGTCGATGACGCCCTGACGGATAGCCTCGGCATCCTCATCGGTACGCAGCGGCGGATTGACCTTGAGCGAGGTGTTGTAGGTCTCGTCCAGGTCGTTCTCGGTCAGGAACATGTGGTGCGGGGTGGCCTCGCAGGTGACCTGCACGCCAGCTGCCTTACCGGCACGCACGAGCTCCAGGCCATGGGCGGTGGAGATGTGCTGAATGTGCAGCTTGGCACCGGTCAGCTTGGCGATCTCGATATCGCGAGCGATCTGCAGCTCCTCGCCTGCCGCCGGCCAGCCCTCGAGAGCCAGACGGGTCGAGACCTTGCCCTCGTTGATCTGGCCGTGGCCGACAAGGTCCTCGTCCTGGCAGTGGCTCATAAAGACCTTGCCGAACATCTTGCCGTAGTCCATGCAGCGACGGAGCATACCAGCACCCTGCACGCCGCGACCGTCGTCGGTGAAGGCGACGGCGCCGTGGGCGACCATATCGCCCATCTCGGACATGGCCTCGCCCTTAAGACCGCGGGTCATGGCGCCAGAAGGATAGACACGGCAGTGGCCGACCTCGGCAGCGCGGGACTTGACGAACTCAACGACAGTACCGTTATCGGTGACGGGATCGGTGTTAGGCATAGCGCACACGCCGGTGAAGCCGCCCTTGGCAGCCGCGCGGGTGCCGCTCTCGATGTCCTCTTTGACCTCGTAGCCGGGCTCGCGAAGGTGAACGTGCATATCCACCAGGCCAGGGACGAGGTACTTGCCGGAAAGGTCGCGGACCTCGGCTCCCTCGGCGGCGAGGTTCTCGCCGACCTCGGCGATCTTGTCGCCGTCAATCAGGACGTCAACGACACCGTCAAGCTCGACGGACGGGTCGACGACGTGGGCATTCTTAAGAAGCAAGGCCATTATCGGCACCTCCAAGCAGCAGATACAGGATAGCCATACGCACGCAGATACCGGCGTAGACCTGCTCCAGGATGACGGAGCGTTGCGGGTGGTCGGCCATATAGGAGTCGAACTCGACGCCGCGGTTGATGGGGCCCGGGTGGCAAATGATCGCGTCGGGCTTCATGAGCTTCTCACGGTCCTTGGTAAGGCCGAAGAGCTTGTGGTACTCGCGAATGGTCGGGAATGGGGCACCCTCGAGGCGCTCCTGCTGTACACGCAGCATGTAGACGACGTCCAGCTCGGGCAGGACGGAATCGAGGTCGCTCGTCACGTGGTCGCAGCCCAGAACCTCGGGCGCCGGCGGCAGCAGCGTGCCGGGGGCGACGGCGTAGGTCTCGCAGCCCATGATCTTCAACGCGGGGATCAGTGAGCCGCAGACACGGGAGTGGGCGATGTCGCCGACGACGGCGACCTTCAGACCGTGGAAGTCACCCTTGTGCTCCCAGATGGTGTACAGGTCGAGCAGAGCCTGCGTGGGGTGATTGTGCTTACCGTCGCCGGCGCAGATAACACTCGCGGGCGAATTCTGGGTGACGATGTAGGGAGCACCGGCGTGCTTGTCGCGCACGACGATGCAGTCAATCTTGTAGGCGTTGAGGGTCTCGACGGTATCGACGAGGCTCTCGCCCTTGACCGTGGAGGTCGAGGAGCCGCCGAAGTTGAGGCTGTCGGCCGAAAGACGCTTCTCGGCGAGCTCGAAAGAGCTGCGGGTACGCGTCGAGGGCTCGTTGAACATGTTGACGATGGTCTTGCCCTTGAGCGTGGGAACCTTCTTGATGGCACGCTCGTTGACCTCGGAGAACGCCTTGGCGGTCTCGAGGATGAGCTTGATGTCCTCTTCGGAGTACTCGGTAATGTCGATCAGATGCTTATGATTGAACGCCACGGTACTACTCACCTCCCAGCGGCGCGGAGCCCACGTGGGAACCCGGCGCGACGTCGTTGATTTCGACAGCGGTGCGGCCGTCGACTTCCTTCATATATAGGTGCACGTTCTCCTCGTGCGACGAGGGAACGTTCTTGCCGACAAAGTCCGGCGAGATGGGGAGCTCGCGGTGGCCGCGGTCAACGAGGACTGCCAGCTCAATGCGGCTCGGACGGCCCAGGTCCATAACGGCGTCCAGAGCGGCGCGAATGGTACGGCCCGTATACAGGATGTCGTCCACCAAAACGACGCGCTTGCCGTCGACGCTAAAGGGAATGTTGGTGGCGTGGATCGCGGGAGCGAAATTGGTGGCGTAGTCATCGCGGTAGAAGCTGATGTCGAGGCTACCGAGCGGAACGTCGACGCCCTCGATCTCCTTGATCTCCTCGGCGAGCTTCTTTGCCAGAAGGTCGCCGCGCGTGACGATGCCGACCAGAGCGAGGTCTTCACAGCCCTCGTTGCGCTCGAGAATCTCGTGCGCAATGCGGGTCATCGCTCGATTGACGGCGGTCTCGTCCATGATGACCGCCTTGGGGGAAGTCGTGCCCATCGATCTCCTTCCTCACATGTCTTGACTGCTGACACAGTCAAAAAAATAGATGCCCGACCGCTTAAAGCGGACCAGACACCCACAGGAAAGGCTGCTCTTTGACAGCTATGTAATTCCATGTGGGTATCTCGTACCCCTTTAATGGTCAAGGGATAGTGTAGCCAACCTCAAGCTTAATTGCGAGCATAAATACAGAGCAATCCGTAAACGGAGCCCAATGCTCCATAAACCTATATATATTTGTGGGACGAGCTTGAAAACACACGCACGAGCTGGCATAATCCCCTCTGCTGCACGCAAATCGGATCTACGTCCAGGGCCGTAGCGTGGGCACTATCGCCAAAAGAGGAATATCTCTGTGTAGATTGCGCACAGGGAGCGACTTCTGTGCTATAGTTCAGGCTTGTTTGTTAACGCGACATGTTCGTTTGTCGCCCAAGGAGGGTCAGTTATGTCCAAAGTTTGCGAAGTTTGCGGTAAGCACCCCGTTGCCGGTCGCTCCATCAGCCACTCTCACCGCGTCACCAACCGTAAGTTCCGCCCCAACATCCAGCGCGTTTACGTCGTCGTCGATGGTCACCGTCGCAAGATGAACGTTTGCTCCACCTGCCTCAAGTCCGGCAAGGTTGCGCGCTCCTAAATAAGGTCTTACCAACAAGTACCTCGGACTCTCCGGGTCAAAGACCTCGCGTTCATATAGAACTTACCAAAGGCGTCCTCCCCCACGAAGGGCGCCTTTTTGCACTCATTGGGGACAGACTTACATGAGTGTTTGCAGATGTCAAAGGAATCATAGCCCAGCTGATATGCCTTGAAGCTTGACCAGCGGTACGCATCGAGCGAGTCGAGCGCGCCTTTCACAGGATTGAGATGGATATAATCGAGCAACTGGACCGCCTGCGTGTCCGACTCGACCGCGACCCGCGAATAGCGATTGTCAAACAGGTGCCCCGTTCTCCCCGTTTTCCCATTGAAATACTCATGTATGTCTGTCCCCAATGAGAGGGGCGATGCATTGGGCTGATGGATTAAGTTGAAACGGTTCATTTGATTGAAACGTTTTAGTATGCCTTTTACGGGAATCTTACCGTTTACCGAATTATTTATTGCTATCATGCAAGGCGTAGGGTAAATCTCCGATCGCAAGGAGACACAAATGGTGAAAAAGTCACCGGAAAACACTACTCCCGCAATTGTGGACAACGTAGAGGCGCTTGAGGCTAAGCTCGCTCAGATGCGAGAGGCCCAGGCGCTTTTTGCTACGTACACGCAGGAGCAGGTCGACAAGATCTTCTATGAGGCCGCCATGGCCGCCAACAAGGCTCGTATCCCGTTGGCGAAGATGGCCATCGAGGAGACCGGCCGCGGCGTTCTTGAGGACAAGGTCATCAAGAACCACTACGCCGCAGAGTACATCTACAACGCTTACAAGAACACCAAGACCTGTGGTGTCCTGGAGCGCGACGAGGCTTACGGCATCACCAAGATCGCCGAGCCCATCGGCATCGTGGGCGCCGTCATCCCGACGACCAACCCCACCTCCACCGCAATCTTCAAGACGCTGATCAGCCTGAAGACCCGCAACGCCATCATCATCTCCCCGCACCCGGCTGCCGCCAAGTGCACCATCGCCGCCGCCAAGCTCGTGCTTGACGCCGCCGTCAAGGCCGGCGCCCCCGAGGGTATCATCGGCTGGGTCGATGTCCCCTCCATCGAGCTGACCAACATGGTCATGCGCGACGTCGACATCATCCTCGCCACCGGTGGCCCGGGTATGGTCAAGGCCGCCTACTCCTCGGGCAAGCCCGCCCTGGGCGTTGGCGCCGGTAACACCCCGGTCGTCATCGACGACACCGCCGACGTGCTGCTCGCCGTCAACTCCATCATCCACTCCAAGACCTTCGACAACGGCATGATCTGCGCTTCCGAGCAGTCCGTGACCGTCATCGACACCATCTATGACCAGGTTAAGGCCGAGTTCCAGAAGCGCGGCTGCTACTTCGTCAAGCAGGGTGCCGAGATGGAGGCCCTGCGTGCCGCCATGTTCAAGAACGGCGCCCTCGATCACCGCATCCCCGGCATGGCTGCCGCCAAGATCGCCGAGCTCGCCGGCATCGAGGTTCCCGCCAAGACCAAGATCCTGATCGCCGAGGTCACCTCCACCGACCCCGCCAAGGAGGAGTTCTCCCACGAGAAGCTCTCCCCGGTCCTGGCCATGTACCACGCCAAGGACTTCCAGGAGGCCGTCGACAAGGCCGAGCACCTGGTGCTCGCCGGTGGCCCGGGCCACACCGCCTCTCTGTACGTGCACCCCGCCCAGGCCGAGAAGATCAGCCTGTTCGAGCACGTCATGAAGGCCTGCCGTATCGTCATCAACACCCCGTCCTCGCACGGCGGCATCGGTGACCTGTACAACTTTGGCATGAAGCCGTCTCTGACCCTGGGCTGCGGCTCCTGGGGCGGCAACTCCGTCTCCGAGAACGTTGGGGTGAAGCACTTGATCAACGTTAAGACTGTGGCCGAGCGCCGTGAGAACATGCTGTGGTTCCGCGCTCCCGAGAAGGTCTACTTCAAGAAGGGTTCCACGCCCGTCGCCCTCGACGAGCTGGGCAACGTCATGGGCAAGAAGCGCGCCTTCATCGTCACCGACCAGTTCCTCTTCAAGAATGGCAACACCCGCGCCATCGAGGCCAAGCTCGACGAGATGGGCATCGCCCACGACTGCTTCTACGACGTCGAGCCCGATCCGTCGCTGCAGTGCGCACGTCGCGGCGCCAAGCAGATGGCTCTCTTTGAGCCTGACGTCATCATCGCCGTCGGCGGTGGCTCCGCTATGGACGCCGGCAAGATCATGTGGATGATGTACGAGCACCCCGAGTGCAAGTTTGAGGACATGGCCATGGACTTCATGGACATCCGCAAGCGTATCTTCACCTTCCCCGAGATGGGCAAGAAGGCCTACTTCGTCGCCGTCCCGACCTCCTCGGGTACCGGCTCCGAGTGCACGCCGTTCGCCATCATCACCGACAAGGAGACCGGCATCAAGTGGCCGCTCGCCGACTACGCGCTGCTCCCCAACATGGCTATCGTCGACGCCGACAACTGCATGACCGCCCCGCGCGGCCTGACCGCTGCCTCCGGCATCGACGTCATGACCCACGCCATCGAGTCCTACGTCTCCATCATGGCTTCCGACTACACCAAGGGCCTCTCCGAGCGCGCTGCTAAGCTCGTCTTCGAGAACCTGCCCTCCAGCTTCACGAACGGCGCCAAGGACCCGCACGCCCGCGAGGAGATGCACAACGCCTCCTGCATGGCCGGCATGGCCTTCGCCAACGCCTTCCTGGGCCTCAACCACTCCATGGCCCACAAGCTCGGCGCCTTCCATCACCTGCCCCACGGCATCGCCAACGCCGTCATCCTGACCCGCGTCATGCGTTACAACGCCGCCGAGGCTCCTGTCAAGATGGGAACCTTCTCTCAGTATCCTTACCCCAACGCGCTGCACAACTACGCCGAGATGGCTCGTTACTGCGGCATCGACGGCAAGGACGACCGTGAGGTCTTCGAGAACTTCATCACCAAGCTCACCGAGCTCTGCGACTTCATCGGTGTCAAGCACACCATCGCTGAGTACGGCGTTGACGAGAAGTACTTCCTCGACACCCTCGACGAGATGACCGAGCAGGCATTCAACGACCAGTGCACCGGCGCCAACCCGCGCTACCCGCTCATGAGCGAGATCAAGGAGCTCTACCTGGACGCCTACTACGGCCGCGAGCCTCAGGATTACGCCGTCTGCTAGTTCTAGCACGGTTTTAACGGCGGGGGTGCACGGGTGTTTCACACACCCCCGCCGTCGCTTCTATCGCATCGTTGAAAGGATGCAACCATGCTGCTACCCGATTCCAAGACCGAACTCGTCCGTCGCGGCAACAAGGTCGTTTACGACCTGGGCGACAAGATCGTCAAGGTCTTTAACGAGACCAAGCCCGTCTCCGACGTGTTTAATGAGGCTTTGAATCTTGCCCGCATCAATGAGTGCGGCATCCGCAGCCCCAAGGCTCTCGAGGTTTCTCAACTCGAGAACGCCAACGGCTGGGCGCTCGTGACCGAGAAGGTTCCGGGCACCACCCTTGCCGAGAAGATGACTGCCGAGCCCCAGCGCTTTGGTGAGTACCTCGAGATGTTCGTCGACCTCCAGATCGAGATCCACGGCTACACCTCCCCGCTGCTCAACCGTCAGCGCGACAAGTTCGCCCGCATGATCGACAGCCTTGATCAGCTCAATGCCACCACGCGCTACAACCTTCAGGAGCGTCTGGACGGTATGACCAAGGAGTTCAAGGTCTGCCACGGCGACTTCAACCCCTCCAACGTCATCGTCGGCGACGACGGCCAGCTGTACGTCTGCGACTGGGCACACGCCACCCAGGGCTCCCCTGCTGCCGACGTTGCCACCACCTACCTGCTCTTTGCCCTCAACAGCAAGGACCAGGCCGAGGCCTACCTGGAGCTCTACTGCGACCGCGCCGACATGCCCATGCAGGTCGTGCGTCAGTGGATGAGCATCGTCGCCGCTTCCGAGCTCGCTCGTAAGCGCAACGTGAACGATGAGTTCCTGAAGAACTGGATCGACGTCGTCGATTATCAGTAATATCTGAGCGATTTATTTCGCATCGGAGGCACAAAGGAAACCCCGCAGCTCGCATGGGCTGTGGGGTTTCCTTTTAGCGATTGAGTACGTCGACAAGATAAAAGGACGGCCCCGCATCTCCCCTATCTGGAGAAATGCGGGGCCGTCCCGTATATCGAACTACAAGCGAAATCGTCGATTAACGGCGTGCCGCCTTCACAAGCTCGGCGACCTTGGCGACGACCTCGTCGATCGCCACGTCCTCGCGCTCACCCGTGACACGGTCCTTGAGCTCGACGGTGCCGTTCTTGAGGCCACGCTTACCCAGAACGACCTGATACGGGAAGCCCATAAGGTCGTTGTCGGCAAACTTAAAGCCGGGACGCTCGTCACGGTCGTCGACGACGACCTCGATACCCTCGGCGCACAGGCCATCAACGATCTGCTCGCAGACGGTAGCGCACTCCTCCTTCTTGGGGTCGAGCGGAATCACAGCAACCTCGTACGGGGCAACGGAGACCGGCCAGACGATGCCGTGCTCGTCGTTGTGCTGCTCCACGACGGCAGCGAGCGAGCGAGACACGCCCACGCCGTAGCAACCCATGATAAGCGGCTTCTCCTTGCCGTCCTCGTCCATAAAGGTGGCACCCATGGCCTCGGAGTACTTGGTGCCCAGCTGGAAGACCTGAGAAACCTCGATGCCGCGAGCAGCAGAGCGCGGCTTGCCGCAGTGCGGGCAGGGATCGCCGGCGACGACGGTGACCAGGTCGGCCCACTCGTCGACGGTAAAGTCGCGCTCGGGACAGGCGCCGGTAAAGTGATAATCGACCTCGTTGGCACCGCAGGCCCACTGCTTAGACTCGCGCAGGCTCTCGTCGCACACCAGACGGATGCCCTCGGGCAGGTTGACCGGTCCGATAAAGCCCTTGTGCAGCCCGTAGGTCTGGAGCTCCTCGTCGGTCATCATACGATAGCCCTTGCCAAAGACATGCTCGGCCTTGCAGTCATTGAGCTCGTGGTCGCCCGGGACAATGGCCACGACCGGCTTGCCCTCGGAGTCAATCAACGCCAGCGACTTGCGCGTGCCGTTCTCGGGGAAGCCGAAGAACTTGGCGACGGCCTCGATGGTGCCCATACCCGGAGTCTCGACCTTGGTGAGTGTACCGTCGCCGGGACCCTCGGTCACAACGACCTTGGTGCTTGCAGCCTCGTCATCGGCAGCAAAACCGCAATCGTCGCAGTAGACGAGAGAAGCCTCGCCGGCGTCGGCCAGCGCCATGTACTCGACGGAGGTGTCGCCGCCGATCTCGCCGGAGTCGGCGACAACGGGCAGAGCCTTGATGTAGCAGCGCTCGCAGATGTTGGCGTAAGCCTGCTTCATCTTGTCGTACTCCTCCTGCAGGCTCACCCAGTTCTTGATGGCGCCCATGTAGGAGCCGAGCGTCAGCTCGCCGCTGGGCTGGATGCCGCTGAAAATTCTCTTTTTGACCGGAGCGTTTGCTTCCATGATGGTTTTCCTCGTTTCTATCGTGATTGGCGCACAGGGCGCTGGAAGTGCCTATATTCTCAATTTGATATCATACCACACTTATTCTAAAAAGACAAGAGAACCTTGACAAGCGCGGGCACAAAATGTAAACTGAAGAACACTGAAATTTTTGCTTCAGGAGGTCACCCCATGTCCCTTGATATGACGTACTTCAACG
>UROR01000071.1 GCA_900549535.1 uncultured Collinsella sp.
AGATTTTGCCTTCATCAGCTTGGGCAAACACAATTCCTTGAGCGAGCAGGCCGAGCAGCCTTTCTGCGGTTTTACCTTAGGCGTGCAGCCGCGGCGCAGATAGTCGTGCATTTCGGCAAGGCTGTCGCGTACACGCTGCCGCAGTTCGTCTGTAAATTCGACAGGCGTCCGTCGGCGCGGTTCACCGTAGAACAACGCACCGTCGGAAATCTGACAGCACAGCATTTCCTCAAGGCACATCGCCTGAGCGCACAGCTGCAGCTCGTCCGCGTCGTGCGGCTTGGGCTTGCCGCGCTTGTCCACGCCGAGGACGACGTCGATGAACCCGCCCTCGCGGTCGATGTCGACAACCTCGCCGTAGCCGAACGCCTTGTGGAACACCGTGTCGCCCACCTCGAGAGCGGCGAGCTGTGCATCAGTCGGCACGGGCGCGGCGGGCGCAGGCTCTTCTGCCTCCTCTGGGTAGCCCGAGAGCCACCACCCAGGGTTGCCGACCGTGGCCTTGTTGCCGCGGAAGGTGAACTCGAAGCTCGCTCCACGCTTGGCGAGCTGCTTCATGACGTTGTCCAGCTCGCCACCGCCGATGACCCAGAGGTTGCCCTCGCTCGTTTCGCGCAGATCGACGAACTTGAGTCCCTGCTCTTCGATGGCGTTGACGATCCAGTCGCGCCTGACGGGAGTCGTCTGCGCGGCAGTTGGTGCGGTGGCGTTGGTTGTACCGGCCACGGGTGCCGGCGTGGTGCCGTCCGTGCGGGCGGCACCAGCTTCCTTCTTCTCCCGCGCGCGAGTAACCGCCCCCGGCTTGGGCGGATCGACATGCTCCACCGTGCTCGTCCCGCGTACCATGCGCCCGGTCTTGTCCAGCAGCGTGTCCTGCTTTGCCATCAGCTCGAAGTCCGCCATGGTGAGAGACGTGTCGAACAGGCCTACGCGTGCGTCGTAGCTGTGCTTCTCGATGCCCGTGTAGGATAGGCTCGCGTCCTCGTAGCGCCGGAACTTGTACACGGCATCGTTCATCACGGAATCGCGGAACACGCCAAGAGAGACGAGCAGCTCGAAGTCCTTCACAGAAAGGCCCGTGACCCTCTTGAACAGGCCGGGTTCCAGCTGCGTGATGACCTCCTTCAGGCTCTGCTCGCGATAGTCCGTAAGGTACATGAACACAGGAATGCGCGTGGCGAACTTAATCAGCTTCTCCTGAATCTGCTTGCGTTTGGTCTTGAATTCCTTCTCTTCCTCGGAGAGCTCCTTCTTCTCCTTTTTAGTAAGCTCGCCGCCTTCTTTCTTGGCTTTCTTCACGTGCTCAGACTTGTTGATAATCGTCTCGATATCGTCGTTGAGGCTGCGGAAGCCCTCGATATTCTTGAGTGCCTCCATGGCCTCAGCGTTCTCGAGCAGGCGGCGCAGCGTATCGTTGTCAACGTTGACCAATAGCGCGCTTTCCCAACGGCGCGCGAGCAGCGTGGCCGACGTACCAGCCATGGCGATATCCAGGATATCGGCAGCATCCACCTCGCGCATGGCGCTACCGTCGTAGGCCAGCACAGGCAGAAACTTGATGAAGTCGGCAACCTTCTTCTCGGGACTCGGTTCGTCCACCGAAAGCTGGCAGCTGTAGTCGGAGACCATGGCGAGCGCACGGTCGAGCGCGAAGTCGAACACATAGCATTCCTGCTTTATGACCTGCGTGTGTCCGTCCTCGTCCTTTGCAGTCCAAGGACTCTGCACGCGGAACGCGGTCTGGAAGTACGTCTCGGGAGTCTTAAGGTTTCGCAGCATAAACACGCCGGTCCACGGGCGGATGGTCACGCCCGTAGTGAGCTTGCCACACGAAAGCGTGATGGTCTTGGTTGCCAACGGGTTGCCCATGGCATGGCGCACGGGCTCGACGGCAGCCAAGCCGATACCCGCTTTGGTACCCGCGGCCACTAGCACCTTGTAGTCGTGGTAGAACACGTTCTGGCGTTCGGCCAGCAGATTGGCCATGGCATAACACGACGCCACGTTAGGCAAGAACCACAGCGTGTGGGTGAGGTTTGCCAACAGGTCGGCATGGCTAAAGGGGAGTACTGGCTTCTGCGCGCCCATCTTGAGCTCGTCAGTCGTGGTCTCCGCCAGCGCGCCGCGAATAAGGTCGAGCCACTTCTGCACGTAGTCCTTGTACTTGAACTGCGCGTTCTCACCCTCGCCCACGGCGGAGAAGAAGACGTTGAGGTCGAACTCGTCGAACTCGCCTTGACGTGCAACCTTGGTTATCGCATCGGGCACCTTATAGGTCATCAGCACCATGCGGGGCAGGGCCTCATACGGGTTCTGCGCGAACGGATGTAACTGCGCCCAGCCCTGCTTGGCCTGCTGCTCATCGGAGTAGGTCCAGTTGAAGATCTGGTCCTCGATAAACTCGCCGGAAGTCAATGCACGGAACGGCGTACCGGAGAGGTACAGGTAGCGGTCTGCTTGAATGGGCAGCCACGTCTCGTCGATGTTGTTACCCTTCGAGGCCTCGTCGGCTTCCTTCTCCTCAGCCTCAACGGCATTGACGTCATCTTGACTGGCAAAGAGGACCTTTGCGCTGTCTCGCCACGCGCCGAAGTGGTACTCGTCAAAGGCCACGAGGTCCCACTGCTCGAGGTGCACCCATTCGTTGCGCGGTTTGATGGCGCCGCTGTTGCGATCCACACCGAGGAAGTCCTGGAACGAGCCGAAGCATACGATGGGGCGGGAGGGGTCGCACTCCTCGTAGGACATACCGTCACGGGCGACGAACTGCCAGCCTTCAAAGTCGATGTGGCTCTCAAGGTCCTCGCGCCGGGCATCCTCAACGGCAGGCTTGAAGGTAAGCACCAATACGCGCTTCATATTCATACGGCGGGCAAGCTGGTAGGTGGCAAAGGTCTTGCCAAAGCGCATCTTGGCATTCCACAGGAACTTGGCTATGCTGCGGTTACCGGGTTGCTCGCACATGCGGAAATACGCCTCGGTCTTGTTGACCGCTGCAAGCTGTTCGGGACGCATTGCGAAGTCCTCGGTGCGCTCGCGCTCGTAACTGGTGCGATCACGAACCTCCAGCCATGCGCTACGCACGTCATCAGGCGTGCAGCGGAACCACTCGCCACCGACATTCTCAAATCCCTTGGCCTCAAGCCGTTTATGCACCGCGTGGTCCATAAACGAAGAACCATCGGTGCGCATAGAGCTTTCGGCAAACACGATCTCGTACGGCTTGCCCTCGCCCGGTTGGATGACGGGGAACTGCTGGGCCACGCGCTTCTCGACATCGATCTCGGTATAGCCGACCTTAAGGAACTCGGCATGGTCCGGGTTTTTGTCGCGGTACGCGTAGATAGACGGGTGAACCTCAGGACGTTGGGGGAAGAAGGCACTGCTACTCATTGCTGTCACCCAAGTCCATGGGACGGATCATCGACTCGATAAACGAAATCTCATCGTTCGTTAGTTCGTACTTCTTGTACAGCTCCTCATCTGTCCAGGGTCTAGAAAAATCTTGGACAGGAATAAACTGAAACTTCTCTTTCGAAAGGTTGATGGACGACACTGCCTGAAGCAGTAAGAATCTCGAGAACTTTGTGGCCATATAGTCCAACAGATTGTTTGCCTCAGTTTCAGTTTTCATATTTCCAATTAGGAAGTAGGAAAAAGTGCATACTTCACGAGGGCGCAATACGCGCATTTTCGTGATTACCTTAAAAGTGCCATCTTTGCGAGGTTCGCCAGCATGCTCGGCGGTTACCTTGCTGATCATTACATGAAACTGATTGAGGAGTTCATGGCCCTTAGGAACCTCATCGAGGGGAAGGTATCCGGTTCCCGCGCTGGAGTAGAGTCTGACGCTGTTTGCCAGGGGCTCCGATGTGCCTCTTTCCGACGAACCGATTCCATACGGACTTAAGGAAGAGGCTAGATCCGTAAGTGAGTTTTCTTGCTTAGAAATAACCTTGTGGATAATGCTTATTGCATCGTTATAGCGAACGAATATCGGGAATTCATCGAGGTCACGTAATTGGGTTTTGGCTTTCCCATCTTTATTGTTAGTAAATTCGCATCGACCTTCTGAGTCCCTGCTCCAAAGAAAATAACAAACGCCGCCACCCAAGCTGACCCCGGGGAAGCAGTCTTTCGCATTTGTGAAGTCGACTATTTTAACCAGATGCTTGTCGGAGAGCATCGTTTTTCTAAAAGCATCCAGCCCCATGCCTCCGGCGAACCAGCGTGAGGGGACAATCATTGAGAGGTACCTAGGTCTTAGCTTTTTCGCTTGCTCGATAAACTTGTGGTAGAGGGGGATAGCTTGAGCCGAGGCGCCACCTGTGCTTAGCTGGTACGGGGGGTTTCCGACTATCACGTCGAACTTCATATTCAAAATCCTCTCGGGATCGTCGGTGTGAATGAATTCATATGCGTGAGCTTCGAGTGTCGTGTCGCGGTCGTATTCCGCATTCGACGCGCCGCAGTATTTGCAGCGGCCGTTGACCCAGGTGTGCTGGATGCCTCGGTGCCTAATGCGTCCCTCAGAGCTATCGAACTCGACAACCGAGAATTTGCCGTTGGGGAACTTGCTGCAGTAGAGGCTGCGGCGGGAGAGTAGGCTTGTGAGCTCGGTGATCGCGATGCCGAAGAGCTGCTCGTGCATGATGTGGTCCACGCGTTCATTTAGGTCGGGGTAAACACCTTCGAGACCCTTGATAAAACGCTTAGCGGCCTCACGAAGGAACACGCCCGACTTGCAGCATGGGTCCAAGATCTTGATGGTGGGGTCACTCCAGATCTCGGCCGGCAGCATGTCCAGAACATCGTTGGCGAGATCCGGTGGCGTAAAGACCTCGTCGTTGCTTAGGTTAGCCAGACAAGTCAATACGTCGGGGTTGTGTACGGTCTCAAGCAGGCTAGCCATGGCACTGGACCTCCCAGTAATTGGTGAGGGGATATTCTTTTATCGCGGAGGGGATGTACGCGTCGAGCTCGGCGTCGTACTCCCAGTCGGTATGCGCTCGGACATCGCCGCCTAAGTCGTCGAAGGTGAAAAGGGAGAGCGTTTCTCCCTTGTCGGCGTTGCCATCGAGAAGCTCGCTCAGCAAGAAATCGCGGCGCTTCACCTTGTCGCCCGTTACGAGTGACCATTCGGCAAAGGTGATGGGATTGTCGTTGGCGTCTTTGAGCGTGAGAGCATCGCCGCACAGGATGTTCTTGTCGAGCACATAGCGGATGGCCTCGAGGAAGAGCGCGTCCGGCTTTTTGATTGCTTTCCTAGCTTCTGCCTCGACGATTCCATATAGACGATCGCGGCATTCTTGGGCGTTGTCTTCGAGAAGCTCGACGCCGTAAAGGCTACTTACAGCGACGAACGCATTGCGCTGGTAATCGTCGGGATTCTTCTTGTAACGCTGGCTTACAACGGCGAGCTTGCGGCGCAGTACCTCGGCCAGGAAATTGCCATTGCCGCACGCCGGCTCCAGAAAACGGGATTCGATGCGCTCGGTCTCCTGTTTGACCATGTCGAGCATGGCGTTGACTTCGCGCTCGTTCGTAAAGACCTCTCCGTGCTCCTGCACTCTCTTGCGAGATTTAACCTGCTGAGCCATAGAAATCGATCTCCCGTTGCTGTTGTGGAATATAATCCACAACAGTCTAACCTCGATCTCGGCATTGTGGAATATAAACCTCAGCAAACGGTGTCTTCGCCAATACGATTGCTGCCATGAAAAGCGATGGCATCAACATATCTATCCGCAAGGTCGTGGGCGTTAACGCCGGCCGTATACGTGTGCAAAGGGGCTACAGTCAGACCTTTGCCGCCGAGCGATCGGGCATCGACCGTTCTGCCCTGTACAAGTTTGAGGGTGGGAAGTTCAAGCCATCGCTCGAGTGGCTCGGCAAACTTGCGGACGGTCTCGATGTTCCGCTTGTCGAGTTCTTCTCCGGCCTGGAGGATGCACGCCCCAGCGAGTGCGCTGCTGTCCGCGTGACAGACGCAGGGGAGTAGCTGTTCCTTAGGAATCTGCCAGATGTGCTCAGCGCTAACCTGTCAAAAGCACCTGGCACCAATGTTGAAAAAGCCCTGTCCCAAATTAGCTACTTTCGGTGGGCGTCCGTGCCGTGGGGTAAAATCGTTCAGTCAGAACACGAACCCGCATCGGAGCTCATCACATGGCATTTGTCCATCTGCACAACCACACTGTTTTCTCCATGCTCGACGGCGCAACCCGTATCCAGGATATGGTCAACCGTGCCGTTGAGCTTGGCATGCCCGCTGTGGCCATTACCGACCACGGCTACATGTATGGCGTGCCCGACCTGGCGCTGGCCTGCGACGCCGTCAACCACAACACGCCCGAGTACAAGACATGGAGCCACGACAAGGCCTTCTTGGAAAAGGATCGTCGCGACGAGCTGGTGGAGCCCGACCCCGAGGCAAACCCGCGCGAGCATGCCCAGTACGTCAAGGACATGGCCATGTGGGACGAGAAGGGCAACATCGACGAGCTCAAGCCGCCCCTGGTCATTAAACCCATCTTTGGCTGCGAGGTCTACTTTACGCCGGACGAGACCCTTGCCCGCGACCACAAGCCCGAGCTCTACCATATGATCCTCCTGGCCAAAGACCAGGAAGGCTACGTCAACCTGATGCAGACGGTCTCCGAGGCCGCCGTGCAGGGCTTTTACTACAAGCCGCGCGTGACGCTCGACAACCTGCGCCGCCACGCCAAGGGCATGATCTGCACCAGCGCCTGCATCGCGGGCATCATTCCCAAATACATCGACCGCGGTGACATGGAGGGCGCCATCAAGTGGGCCGAGACCTTCCGTGATACCTTCGAGCCCGGCGACTTCTACATCGAGATCCAGGAACACGGCATCACCACCGACAACGGCCTGACCGACGAGCAGATGGACCGCACGCTCATCGATATCGCCAAGCAGGTGGGCGTCAAGGTCATCGCCACCAACGATTTCCACTACCTGCGCCGCGAGGACGCGCCGGTGCAGGACGTCATCATGTGCATTGGCATGAACGCCAAGGTCGACGACCCCAACCGCATGCGCATGACCGGCTCGGAGTTTTATATGAAGACCGAGGAGGAGATGCGGGCGATGTTCCCGTATTGCCCCGAGGCCTGCGACAACACACTTGAGATCGCCGACAAGTGCTACGTGGAGCTGGACTGGGATTCCATCATCCTGCCGCGCTTCCCGCTGCTCGATCCCGGCGAGACGCACGAGAGCCAGTTCCGCCGCGAGTGCGAGAAGGGCCTGCGCCAGCACTATGGTGACGACTGGGCCACGCGCGAGATCGGTGGCGTCAACATCAAAGAGCGCTTTGAGTACGAATACAAGGTCATCTGCGACAAGGGCTTTGCCGCCTACTTTTTGATCGTCGCCGAGTACGTGCAATGGGCCAAGGACAACGGCATCGGCGTCGGCCCCGGCCGTGGCTCGGCCGCCGGCGCTATCGTCGCCTACGCCATGAACATCACCGCGTTCGACCCGCTCGAGAACGGCCTGATGTTCGAGAGGTTCCTGTCCCCGCAGCGTACCGAGATGCCCGATATCGATATGGACTTCGACGATGAGCGGCGCCTCGAGGTCGTGGAGCACGTTCGCCAGCTCTATGGCCCCGAGAAGGTCACCCACGTCATCACCTACTCGACCATCAAGGCTAAGCAGGCCATCAACGACGCCGCGCGCGTTCTGGATTACCCGGTCTACATGGGCCAGCGCCTGTCCAAGATGGTCTCGAGCGACCCCAAGGTCAAGCTCAAGCAGGTGCTCGAAAAGCAACCCGGCAAAGAGGATCTGTTTAACCCCGACTTTGCCGAGGCCTATAAAAAGGATGACGACGCCCGCCGCATCATCGACACGGCGCTCTCGATTGAGGGCCTCACCCGTGGCGAGGGCGTGCACGCGTGCGCCGTTCTGATCTGCCGCGACCCCGTCAACGAGCACGTACCCACCAAGCTCGATACCAAGGGCGGCGTCGAGATTACCCAGTACGAGGGTCATACCGTTGCCGACATGGGCCTGCTCAAGATGGACTTCCTGGGCCTGCGCACGCTGACGGTTATCTCTAAGGCCAAGGCCAACATCAAAAAGAACTTCGGCATCGACATCAAAGAGGAAGAGATTCCCTTTGACGATCCCGAGATCTTTAAGCTCATGGGCTCCGGCCACACCGCCGGCGTCTTCCAGGTCGAGTCCGCCGGCATGACGGCCACGATCAAGAACATGAAGCCCACCGAGTACAAGCACGTCGTGGCATTGATCGCCCTGTACCGCCCGGGCCCGCTGGGCGCCGGCATGGTTTCGTCCTACATCAACCGTATGAACGGCAAGGAGCCGGCCGTCTCCTATGACGACCGTCTGGACGACATCCTGGGCGAAACCTACGGCACCATGGTCTACCAGGAGCAGGTTATGCTCATCTCCGTCGAGATGTGCGGCTTCTCCAAGGGCGAATCGGACTCGCGTATCCGTAAGCCCGTGGCTAAGAAGAAGATCAAGCTGCTCACGTCGACGGTGCTCCACTGGGAGGATGGCTCGGACGAGACCACCTACGACCACTGGATGAACGGCGCCATCAAGAACAACTACACGCGCGAGGTCGCCCAGAAGATTTGGGACGATGTTCTCGAGTTCGCGTCCTACGCCTTTAACAAGTCGCACTCCGCCGGCTACGCCATCCTGGTTATGCAGACGGCATGGCTCAAGGCGCACTATCCGCACGAGTACATGGCGGCCGTTCTGACGTCCTACACGGGCAAGACCGACAAGATCGTTCACTACGTCTCGGCGTGCCGTCACGACGGCATCCCCGTGCTGTCGCCAGATGTCAACGAGTCCGGTACCGAGTTCACGGCTACCAAGGAAGGCGTGCGCTTTGGTTTGGCCGGCATCCGCGGCGTGGGCACCGGCGTGGCGCAGGCGATTATCGCCGAGCGCGAGGCGGGCGGCCCGTTTAAGACGCTGCACGACTTTGTCGAGCGCGTGGACTCGAGCCAGGCTAACCGTCGCGTGATCGAATCGCTCATCAAGGCAGGCGCCTTCGACTCCACGGGGTATCCGCGGCGCCAGATGATGCACTTTGTGGATAAGAACAACCCCGAGAACATCATCGATGCAGCCGTGAAGCGCCAGAAGGATCGTGCGAGCGGCCAGACGTCGTTCTTCGATATGTTTGGCGACGTTGAGGGCTCGGGCTTTGAGGTGAGCGTGCCCGATCCGGACGGCCAGGAATGGGACCGCCACCTTAAGCTGAGCCAGGAGAAGGAGGTTCTGGGCATCTATGTCTCGGACCACCCGCTGCGCCCGTTTGAGTATGCACTAGCCAAGGCGCGCGACTTCTCGTTCTCGCAGATCGATACCGGCTACGAAGTTCAGAATCCTACGGGCGGCACCATCAACCAGGAGATTCCCGAGGGCAAGGCGCTGTGGTGGGCCGGCATGGTCTCGAGCGTGTCCAAGCGCGTGACCAAAAACGGTGACCCCATGGGCATCGTGCAGCTCGAGGACATGGAAGGCGAGGCCACCGTCGTCGTGTTCCCCAAGACCTATAAAGAGGCCGAGGGGTACCTGTACGGCGAGGTCGATCCCGAGACCGGCGCGCAGCTGTCCGATGCCTTTGTGCGCATTAAGGGCAAGCTCGAGCGCTCGGACCGCGGCGACCAGATCATCGCGCAGGAGATCGTGCCGCTCGAGCTCAACGAGGAGAACAACAAGCCCAAGGTGTTTGAGGTCATGGTGCCCAACAGCCGCTTTAGCCAGGGCAATATGGCGCGCCTGGCCACGGTGCTCACCGCTAACCCG
>UROR01000072.1 GCA_900549535.1 uncultured Collinsella sp.
CCGTCGTCGTATCTCGCTCCTGAATCGCGATCACATACAGATTGGTTCCGAGCTCTTCTTGGGCCTTTTTACGCCAATACCTAAGAACCCTCTCGGTATCCGGGACCATGGAAGGCCGATACACCGATAGAACCGGTCTGCCATCAATACGGTAATAGCGGCTGTCCTTGAAATCAGCCAGAACATCCTCAATGAAGCTCTGATAGCTTTCCACCGTGGGCTCGATGGCCATGAGCACGTCGGCATTCGTTCCCGAGAACCGCTTCGTCCAGTTCTCATTTGCCCAACAGTAGAAAAACGGCATGTCGAGTGACTGATTATTAAGGAATTTATTGAGAGGATACTCAAGCAAACGCTTTCCGTTGAACCAGTAGTAGTAAAAGCAGAATGCTCCGACGCCATAGTTCTTGGCAATTTCGACCTGTCGAGCCATCACGTCATCCACACGCAGGTCATAATAGCCAAGCTCGCCTGGCCTACGCGGCTGATAGTGACCCACAAACTGCGGGACTGCCTGATCAACGTTATTCCACTCGGTCGTCCCCCTCCCCCACCATTCATCGTTGTAATGGTTCGGATGGAACTGGGTCAGGTAGTACGCAACGAGCGTCACGTCTGACTTGCGAGCCTCATGCTCGGTGTATTCGCGATACCACTCCGAGCGCTTTCCGCAGCTGGAGAGCACGTACTCGGCATACTCTTTCAGCAGCTCGGCATCATCAAAAACGAGCGTATCGCCACGGGCGTCAGCCTTCGCCTCTTTTGCCAAGATCCGCTCATAGCGCTTGGCACTCAGCTTGTTCTTGAACTCGCTGCTCAGCGGCAGCTTCCAGTATGCCTTCTTCAGCACATCCTTCAGCACACATAACTCCTTACTTAGATTGTTCGATCAACTGTGCATACGTTTGTTCAAGCGCGCGAGCATGCTCTCGAATGGTCGGTACTTTGAATGAATCGCAAATTGCTTTGCTCATGCTCTCAATTCGGTTAGGAGATGCAATGATGGATCCAATGCTCTCGGCGAGATCCTCTGGGGTTGATTGGCACACAATACCATTAACTCCGTCTGTTATCAGATCCTTTGCTCCCGCGCTATCCGAGATAACAACGGGTACGCCGAAGCTCATTGCCTCAAGCGCCGTGAATCCAAAGGTCTCGTAGCGCGTGCTCGGCACCACCACGAGATCCAGATCGGCCATGACCACAGGAAGGTCCTCGTAACGATAGGGATCATGAGAGATGAGATACTCACGCTCCCCCTCGCCCTGACGGAAGAACACGTGCAAGGCAAAGGACCTAGGATAGTTGGCTTCAAGGAGATCAAGAGCATCCCGAAGAACGAAATAGCCCTTTAAATCCATTCGAGGTCCCAAGTAACCAATCTGGAGTACGGGATGCGCGCTATGAAACTGCTTTTTATCCTCAATTGCCCCATGAGTAACATTGAGCACGACGGTGGATCTTGGCCTAACGTAACGCTCAAACACCTCAAGCGTCATGGAGCTGTTACCAAGCGTGAGATCGAAAGCCTCAAGGAGCTTGGCATAATAGCTTCGAAGTGCCCTGTAGCCCGAAGCATATCGACTAGCTTCTTCAGCTACATGTTGGACATCAGACCGTACAGAAGGATCACCAAGTCCCTCATTGTTTTTTTGTCGGAGCGCCTTAATCGGTTTACTCTCCTTAAGTAAACGATACACCCCTGACTGAATCAAACAAAGCTTCGCCTTTGACAACGCACCGGCGTTGCACGACCAACAATCGGCACAACCGTGATCGTCAACACAGGGAGCTCCCTGCTTCTCAAGGGAGACCATCGAACAAATTCCAAAGAAATCGTGCGTGGTGAAGACCGTTTTCACACCAAGGGTCCTACAGGCCTCCAGCGCCTCAAGAGGTAATCCCTGCAAAGTATGCACGTGAAAGACATCCGCCTCAACACGCTTGAAGAAGTTAATGAACGCTGATTTACTCTTCTTATGAGAGAAAAGCTCAACATCCCGAATCCCATTAAGCAAAGGAACGGGTAACGGATTTACCAGCTCAAAACTCGCAATTGAATCGCACCTCATAGATTTAAAAGGTGGGCGCTTAACTATTGAGCACTTTGAACCAAAATCTTTCAGAACGCCAGGCCACAGCAACATGACATCGTTCCCAAGCTTGATTTGTTCAAGAATCAGATCAATGCAGTACGTCGTCATGCCACCCCTTCTAAAGGGTGGAAAGCCTAATGAATAATGAACTATGCGCATGATACGGCACCGTTAGACGATAGAAGATCACTGTAGATACGAACCATACATGCCTTAGACTCTTCAAGGCTGAAGCTCTTCACGCTCTCATATCCAGCGGAACCAAGCTTTGCTCTATAAGCGTAATCCGAATACAGATGCTGAAGAGCATCGGCCCAAGTGTCGATGCTCCACGGATCGCAAAGCACACCGTTATACCCATCAATAAGATAATCAGGAATACCATGGACATCCGACCCAATGAGGGGAAGACCGGAAGCGAGCATTTCAATGCCAGCAAGTCCGAGACCTTCGCGCGTGGAAGGCAGTACTCCAACATCAGAACACTTACAGATCTCAGGAATATCCGGACGACGCCCCAAGAATCGAACGTCCACACCGTTCTGTCGAGCAAGCTCCTCGACGCTCTCTTTAGTGTCAGCTCCGTTGATGTAGTTACCACAGACGACAAATACAGCATGGGATATTGGTTTTCTCGCAAGAGCCTCAACAATTATGCGTTGGTTTTTACGAGCGGAAATCTCACCAACAGCCAAAATAACAAAGTCATCAGGCTTCAGATTCAACGAAGCCCTATACACATCTCGTTTTATCTGAACGCCATGAAACTTATCAATATCAACTCCGACGCCCGGAATATACCGAACGTCATCACAATGCATCTTCAGCGCATTTCCGTAATCCTCGCGGTTGATCGTAATCATGACATCGCTCCAGCGCGACATCAAATCTTCAACGGGATAGAAACACGCCCATGCCTTGCGGCTTGCTCGATTATGAAAATAGAAACCGTGGGTGGTGTAAGCGACTTTCGTTTGACCTTCTTTACGGCATTTCCTGAAGACCGTTCGACAAAGAGCGCCCGCTATTGGCGTGTGGCAATGAACGAAATCGAAGGATTCAGAGGCGGCAAGCTTCTTTAGCTGCCCAAAGGCAGTAAGCGTATCTTTGGAGACGGGCTTGTTCGAAGAAAAATCAACCTGATGGTAGATAACGCCCCGACTCTCAAGGAATTCAACGACGTCATTTGCTCCCGCATGATTCGCGTTTGCAGCGCAATGTACCTCAAAACCCATGCTCTGAAGGGTTGCGATGTCTGGCATAAGGAAACTTCGGATAAAGCCTGCCAACGCAGTTACGATCAGCGCCTTCCGGGGAGTCGCAGAGTTAAGGCGGCTCACTCCGCCACCTCGCCCTTCACGGCCTGCGGCCCCTCAAGGAACAGGCGCTCGTACTCGTTGGCGATGTGCTGCCAGCTGTAGGCAGTGGCGACACGCGACTTGGAGCGACGACCCAGCTCGGCAATCACGACCGCGCCCATGGCATCTGCCCGCTCAATCAGCGCAGCAAGATTGCCAGGCTCCTTGGTCCAGTAGAGAGCCGCGTCTTCTGCCACCTCACGGTTGAACCCTACATTGAGGAGCAGATTCAGGTCGGTGGAACCCAGAGCCTCGAGCAGGCTCGGGTTCGTGCCGCCCACCTCGTGGCCGTGGAAATAGCCGTAGGCCTGCTCACGGATCTTCGCGAGGAGGTCACGGTCGTAGACCGTGCCCACGAACTTAATGCGGGAGTCGCGGCTGTAGTGCGTCCGCTCCTCAAGCTCGGCGAGGAACTTGTCGTTGACGTTGGTAATCAAGGCGAAGTCGCGCTCGGTGCCGCTCGACATGAACTCGCGGATCATCGTCTCGTAGTTGTTCTCCGGCACAAAGCGGCCAACCACGAGGTAGTAGCCCTTGGGCGAAAGCCCGTGCTCGGCGCACCAGCCAGTAAACTTCGGGGCGTCGTCCGCAAGCGGGCTCCTATGTGTATCCGCACCGTAAGCGATAAACGTAGTGGCCGGTCTATAGATCGGCGAATCGTACTCCTCGTGGATGTACCTCTCGATGTTCTTAGAGTCGCAGACCAGCAGATCGCAATTGCGGACCATCATGGACTCGGAGGCCTTCCAGTAGCGGCGCACGGGGGCGCTCCACTTGGCGCGCTTCCACTCGTGCCCGTCTGGGTTCACGTATAGTCTTCCGCCTAAAGCGTGGATACGCTTCTGGAAGTGGGCGCAGAAGGGACCGATGCGGCACGTCAAGACGTAAACAATCGGCCGCTCGACGTGGTTGTCCTCGACGTAGCGGCAGACGCTGCCGAGCGCCGCAACGTCGTACCAGATGGCCTGGGCGGGCCCCACGTCGGGAACCTTCACGTTGAAGCAGCGAGCGCCGTGATACTCGAACTCGCCATCCTCGCGGGCCTTGCAAGCTACATGATACCTGATGCGGTGGTTGCCCTCGTGCGACTCGGTCAACCGATCGACAAAGGTCTCGTAGCCACCGTAATTGCCCGGGATGCCCTTGGAGCCGACGATGAAGATGTGTTGCGTTTTCGACATTAAGCCGCACCGTCCCCAGATATCATGGTCTTCAACGTACCGATAATCAACCGCAGGTCCTGCCCCAGGCTGCGACGCTCGATGTAATCCAGGTCGAGGGTGACCATCTCGTCAAACCCCAAATGGCTCCTGCCCATTACCTGCCAGGGGCCGCTGCAGCCGGGCTTTACCGCCAGGCGCTTCATGTCGTGCTCGCTGTACAGGGCAACCTCGCGCGGCAGGCCGGGGCGCGGGCCAATGAGGTTCATTTGGCCCAAGAACACGTTGATGAGCTGGGGCAGCTCGTCGATGCTGTGCTTGCGAATGAAGTTGCCGACACCGGGAATAATGCGCGGGTCGTGCTTCATCTTAAACATGGGGCCGGTGGCCTCGTTTTGAGCCTGCAAGTCCTTGAGCATTTGGTCTGCGTTAGGTACCATGCTGCGGATCTTGTAGATCTTAAACAGGTAGAACGTGCCGTCTTTGCGCACGCGGCCCACGCGCCACTGCGAATATAGGGGGCTGGCGCCCGGACTCTTTATGCAAATGACCGCGCTCAGAATTACCCCGGGAATAAAGAGCAACACCAAGGCTCCGCCGGCGGCGGCAATGTCCACCGTACGCTTAACAACGCGGTAGACTCTGCGCCCAAGCTTGGGCTTCACTCCGGAGTTAGCACCGCGCAGCATCTTGTACGCTTGTTCGTTTGTAAGGTAATCCCCCGCAGAACCCGCTGCGGCAGGGATAGAGTTCGCCGTGGCGTCGGTGCACGTCTCCCGCGCGCCCTGTTCCATGGTCATCATCGTAGGCTCAAAGAGCCCTCCCCCGTTACTTTTTTCCTTCGATCGTCTGCTTGCAAACTTGCAGCTAGGCGATTGCTTTTCTGTGATTGCGCATGACGCGCTGCTCGTTTGAAAGCACCGCGAGGCCGACGCGGGTGGTTACGCGTCGGCCGCACAGGTTGAGCTCCAAAAAGGCAGTGCTCTTGCGTCTGTTAATGGTTTTGATAAGGGCCTCGTGGCCTAGCAGCGGACCTGCCGTTACTACGACCTGGTCTCCATCCTTTAGATCCTCGCTCATGGGCACTACGCGGTCTCCCCTATTGGTAAAGCTGCCAATGAGCTGGGTCTCTTCTTTTGCCAGCGGCACAAACTGACCGTCCTGGGAAAGCACCCGAGCAAAGTCGTCCATGCGCAGCAGATACTGTTGCACGGTGCGAGGATCTGCCGTATCGCAAATGAGATAACCGGGAAAGAGCGGCTTGGGTGTGCTGACCCATTCGCCGTGTACCTTGATCTCGGTTTGATATTGGGGATAAAAGAGCTCCTGCATGGCACCAGCCGGCACCATGCGCTCGATGCGCTCGCGCATAACGTCTTCGCGACCGTTAGTGACCTGGATCACATACCACACGAGCACCACCCCCTTGCTGTCTTACGTGTGGCTCACGGGGTTTGGGTATGGCTACGCCAGGGCGCTTGTGCGCGAAGGCGCTCCATATTCAAACCCTGAGCCCAGTTAGACAAGCACGTGGCTCTGCCCCACCGTGAACGGTATGTATAGGCGCAGCCCATATGTGGCTAATCGTCTTAACGACGAAAGCACATGCAGTTGGCTGCGTGCGAGTCAGTCTGGGGATGATTCACAACTGACTGACTCGCACGCAAACAGCTGAAGTGCTTGCTGCGTTTTGCCATGCAAAAAAAATGCCTAAAATATCTTGCGGAAATATAAATTACCGCCAATCAATTCAAAACATCGCTGCATGACCACTGTATTGGAGCTCGTGGTGTTTCTGGCACCGCCGTTACGGCCGGATGCTGATCGACCCTGCGCTTTGCAACTTGCTGGAGCCGCGAGCACAGTTGAACTCATGTAACGTTAGGTATCCTAGCACAAGCTGGTAGCGAAACTGATTTGTCTTGTGGTGAACAACATATCGTTCATTTAGTGTGCTTAATGGGGTTGTTTTGGGATGTTGTTCACGTTGATGCAGGTTATTGAGGTACTGGCGGTGATTGGGGGCGTTCCTGAAGCCCAAATGAAGCAGCGAGCTGCGCCGATAATCGCGTTTGTCTAACAAACTACGTACAGACATGGGAAATAAATTGTGCAACTTTTTGTTGACGTAGGGGGCTTTGTAGCGCGAGATATTTTGGTATGAAAAAAGGCCTTCGGAATTCCGAAGGCCTTTGCATTCACGATGGTGGAGACGAGGGGGATCGAACCCCTGACCTCTTGACTGCCAGTCAAGCGCTCTCCCAGCTGAGCTACGCCCCCGTGACGAGGAGATACTATAGGGGAAGTTGACTCGACGTGCAAGGACTTTTTTGGGTGAGACTTTAAATGCCAATTGAGCCTATTGATATAGGAAAGCGATGGCGGTGCCAGTGTGGACTTGGATTGCGGCTGTTGACCTGACGACGTTGCTAATGCCTGTGTCGGCCAACAAACCCAGGGGGCTGTGATCTAGTTCCCACTCTAGACCGTGTTCGCTTATCTCTGTGTTGGGGGCTATGGCGATGATGGAAAACGTCTTGCCTTCGGCACCTTCGATGGCCCAGGATTCGCCTCCGTGTAGGATGCGGGCCGTGGTCTCGTCTTCGGCAATCCAGACAGGGGCATCCTCGTAGCCTGCGAGCAGGCCCAGTACGGAAAGCGCCATATCAGGGCGGCCTCCGGTGGCGCAAGTCGCAACCACTTCGGCACCCGGCCAGCGACGGCGGACGGAATCGAGCGCCAGCGCCAGATCGGTATAGTCCTTGTACGGGTCATGGCGCTCAACTTCAAAGTCGGTGGCGGCATCGACCAACGCGCGACCCGCGTCGCTCACCGTGTCCGCATCTCCTACATACACGTCGCAGCCCAGGCCGGCACCCAGCAGCGCGTCGAGTCCGCGGTCTACGGCAACAACATGGTCGCACTCCCCCGCTAGCCTACGCAACAAATCCGCGCTCGCCACCACGGGCGAGCCGCAGACCACTAATACCTTGCAAGCCACAGCCCTCGCCTATCCCTCAAACGAAAGCACGCGGGCCAGATCCAGGTCCTCATAGCTGTCGATAAAGATATCGCAGTTGTCGCGCACATCGTCGCGCTTCATGCGGCCGTGCGGGTCATAGATGCCCACGCGCTTAAAGCCGGCGGTCCCAGAGCTCTTTAGGCCAAAGACCGCGTCCTCAAACACCCAAGCGCGCTCAAACTTGTGCCCATGGCGCTCCTCCAGGCGGCGCAGCGCCAGCTCGTAAACATCGGGGAACTGCTTAGAGCGACCTGCCTCGCCCGTGGTGGTCACAAACTCCATGTAGCCATCGAGCCCGGCACCCGCAAGCGCAGACTTAACCAGCTCGGCTGGTGTGGACGTGGCCACGCACATGGCAATGCCCGCCGCCTTCGCCTGCTCCAAAAATGCCAGGAGGCCCTCGCGCGGCGGCACCTTGGAGTACCCATCAATCAAAATCTCGCCCAGCTCGATATACAGCTCCTCGCCATTCGCGCCAATGCCCCACGTATCGTGGTAGGCCTGGCACTCGTCCTCCAGCGACAGGTGCTCAAATTGGGCAAAGTCATCCACGGTCACGTCAATCCCGTGGCGGTGCCACAACTCGGGCTGGGCATAGGCCCAAACGGGGGTGCTATTTACCAGCGTGCCGTCGCAATCGAAAATAAAAGCAACCTTGGGAGCGGCGGTATGGGACATAAACGAACCTTTCGATTTCAAATGGTAAACATCCTGCTAAAAACGTTTTACCAAACGTCAGCCAAACAATTTTGAAACCCAAATTGGTAAAACTGTCAATAGTTTTACCACGGCAATTCTGCCAGTGGTATAAACATGTCGCTTACCGATTAAACGCCCCCGCAAATCCGCATGCGTCCATAAAACTAACGCACAGGTGTTATCGTAGTTTCTGCCGAAAGTTCCACCGAGCACGCGAGGTGGAACGAATCACAGAAACTTCGCCGTCCCTTCGATTCGTGCAGCCTTGGACCTTTCGCATCTAGTCACCAAGGCAACACGCTGCCGCGTCATGATGGGATCAAACGTGAGCGATACAAAGCTAAAGCCAGCAACCAAAAAGCACGCTACCCGTAAAGCCGCCCCGCACGCACCGGAGCTCTCCAAGGACGATGTCTACCTGTTTGGCATTGGTATGTGGGAGCGCAGCTGGGAAAAGATGGGCGCGCATCCCGACACGCAGCAGCGCACGCGTGGCTGGCGTTTTTGCGTTTGGGCGCCCGACGTAAAGAGTGTCCATGTCATTGGCGAATTTAACGACTGGGATGAAGAAGCCAACCCGCTGGTGCCCGTGCATACGAGCGCTATTTGGGAAGGCTTTATTCCTGGCGCCGAGCAGGGCCAGCTCTATAAATATCTCATCGAGACCGACGAGGGCGAGAAGCTCTACAAGGCCGATCCGTATGCCTTTATGGCCGAGTGCCCTCCGGGTACCGCGAGCGTGCTGTGGACCCTCGATGGCTACAAGTGGAACGACGCCGCGTGGCTCAAGCGCCGCGCCGGCCACAACCATATGTCGCAGCCGCTTAACATCTACGAGGTGCATATTGGCTCGTGGAAGCGCCACGGCGACGCGCCGCAGGGCGAGCCGGACGAGTACGGCAACTACCCCGGCCCCATGGACCCCTTCCCCGCGCAGCGCGGCGAGTTTTACACCTACGACGACCTGTCGGTGGAGCTCGTGGACTACGTGCGCGACATGGGCTACACGCATATCGAGGTCATGCCGCTTATGGAGCATCCCTTCGATGGCTCCTGGGGCTACCAGACGACCGGCTACTACGCCGCCACGTCGCGCTACGGCAACCCGCAGCAGCTCATGCATTTTATCGATGCATGCCACGAGGCCGGCATTGGCGTGATCATGGACTGGGTGCCCGGCGGTTTTTGCGCCGACTCCCACGGCCTTGCCACCTTTAACGGCCACATGTTGTTTGAGCACGAGATTCACCCCAACTGGGGCACGCACAAGTTTGACTTCGCCCGCGGCGAGGTCCGCTCCTTCCTGGTCTCCAACGTGCTGTACTGGCTCGAGAACTTCCACGTGGACGGCATTCGCATGGACGGCGTGTCCAGCATGCTGTACCTCAACTTTGGCATTGACGATCCCAGCCAAAAGAAGTTCAACAAGTACGGTACCGAGGAGGACCTGGACGCC
>UROR01000073.1 GCA_900549535.1 uncultured Collinsella sp.
GATGTGCGACGACGGGAATCCCGACCTCGCGTAGCTTGGCAACGGTACTGTGGTGTGGCGGGTTGCCGATCTCCTCGGTCGAGGTCGCCGCGGAATCGATGGCAAACTCCGCCTCGCGCCCAGCGCGGCGCACGAGCTCGGTAAACACCGACTCGGCCATCGTCGAGCGGCAGATGTTTCCATAGCAGATAAAAAGAATGCGTTGCATGAGCGGCTTCCTTTCTAGGCGGTCGCGCAGGGCTTACAGACTGCTCTTGAGGCAGTTTGCTCCAATAAAGCCCGCTGCGTACAAGGGGAGGTGGCGCAGCTCGCGCCCGTCATCGGTTTCGCTGCGGGAAAAATTGTTCTCGGACAAAATGTAGGCATATGGCGATCGGGCTTTGTCCATAAACGACCCGAGGGTTCTCGCGCGCACGTTACGTGCGGACTTTACTTCGACGGGCACAATTTCCATACGGTCGGTCTGAAGTAAAAAATCGAGCTCGCCGGTCGTCTTCCAAGACGACGGCGGCACCCAGTAATACGTCTGCAAGCTATTGCCCGAAAATGCTTGCATGACCGAGTTTTCCGCCAGGGCGCCTCGGAAGTCGGAAGATAGCGCTATGGCGGAATCCTCTTTGAGGTCGAGCCAGAGCCGCGGGTTGATGCCGAGTTTGTAGAACATGAGGCCGGTATCGAGAAGATAGACCTTAAAGAAACTTCCATCTTCGTCGTCGAAGGGAACGAGGGGAGGCTCGATGCCTTCGGTCAGGTTGTTGACCGATATGATGCCGGCGCCTTCGAGCCAGTCGAGCGGCTCGATAAGCTTGGCGCGACGGCCTCCACGTTCGACCTCGGAGTACTTGAATTTTTTTGTGGACGATCTCAGCAGCTGGGACGGAATGGAGCGCCAGACCTTGCGCGCCGCCACGCCGCTGATCCCGTTTTCGGGGTCGGTCATATCGGCGGTATAGGTCTCGTCGATTTCGCGCTGCTCGACGCGCGCATCCTCGATGGATAACGTCTTGCGATATGCGTTGACGGCGGCGGGCATGCCGCCCACGATCTGGTATCGATGAAACAGGCTGAGCGCGGCTTGGTGCGCGGCGTAGGTCTCGAGCGTGCCGGCGTGGGTACGAATGGCATTGGCCATCTGCTCCTCGTCGAGCGCCCAGAGAAACTCCTCGAACGACATAGGATGCATGGTCTCTTGACGAACGCCGCTGGGAAAAGGCAACTTGCGCTTGCGCGTGGCGACGCCGAGCTGACTGCCGGTCGCGCATATGCGCCAGCCCGAACCCGAAAAAAAGCGAAGCGAGTTGAGCGCCCGTTCGCAGAGCTGCACCTCGTCAAACAGGATGAAGGCGGTTTCTTTGCGAATGGGGGTGCGTTTATAGTCTGAGATTCGCGCCACGATGGCGTCAACGTCGTCGGTGGGACAGTCGAACAGCGGAGCGATCAGCTCAAGATCGGTCTGAAAGTCGAGTTTGACAAACGCATCGCCGGCGATTCGTCTGCCGATTTCCTCGGCAACGTACGTTTTGCCTACGCGTCGCGCACCACGGATGAGGAGGGGGCGCGACGCGTCCTTTGTCGCCCATGATTCGATAACGGATTCGATTGATCTGCGCATGGGGCCGCCTTTCCAATTTCGTGTACTTCAGATACATAGTTTAGTACGATTTCATGTACTTGGAATACACGAAATAGTAGAAAAGTGTGTATCTGAAGTACACGAAATTGCACTGCTGGAGCTTGCAGGCGGATAAACACTACTCGTATGGGACGGTTTTCACCGGTTGCTCGCCACCTTGGGCTATGTTCGCCCCTATGCCTGCATCCGGGGCTGTGCTGATTGACGACGGCGCTCCCAGCGAGCCAACTTAATCGTCACCAGCGTGAGCGCCCAGGCCACAAGCGAGAACACGGCACCGACCGCGCCTACATATGCAATGCCAACGCTGCTTACCACGGCGCCGCCCACTGCGGTGCCAAACGAGATGCCGACGTTAAACGCCATGGGCTCAACCGAACTTGCGAGTACCATCGACTTGGGATGGCGGCTGCGTGCCACGTCCATAAAGTGCGTGATGCACGACACCGAGAACAGGTACATGAGCAGCGCCAGGCTAAAGACAAAGACCAGCGCGAGCGGCATGGTGCCGCCCACAGCAAACAGTCCGAGTAACGCTGCAGCCTGCAGCACAAACGTCACGAGTAGCGCCTTCATGCCAAAGCGCGCATCGATCCATCCGCCCAGGATGTTCGAGATCAGGCAGAACACGCCGTAGGCCATGAGCGTGGTACTGGCTTCGACCGTGCCCATGCCCAGCACCTGCTCAAGATAAGGCGTCACGTAGCCGTAGAAAACGTAGACCGACCCCACGCCAAACAAAAAGATGAGCATGCCGGTGATGATGCTCGGCTCGCGTAGCAGACCCGCCTGCTCGCGAAAAGTGGCGGGCTCGTCGGTTTGCCCAGCGCGCGGCATAAACGCCACGAGCGCTCCGCAGATCAGAACGGCAAAGGCCAGCGTGCCGTACATGGCCACGTGCCAATCGAGCGTGTCGGCCACAAACTTGCCGATCGAAGTGACAAAGACCATTGCCACGGAAAACGCACCATATACCACCGAGATGGCAAGCGAAGTTTGCTGCGGAGACAGAAGCTCGGGGATGTACGTCACGCCCACGGCGAGCAGTGCGCCCGAGACGGAGCCCAGGATGATGCGCGAGATGAACAGCACCTGGAAGTTGGGCGCCAACGCCATGACCAGGTTGCCGAGCACAAAGACGATGCTATAGTACACGAGCAGTTGGTAACGACGGAAGCGCCCCGTGCTGAGCGCGAGCACCGGCGTCGCGATAGCGTAGATCAGTGCGAACACGCTGATGAGCTGGCCCGCGGTGGCAAGCGAGATGCCGAGCTCCGTCGCCAGGTCGCTCTCGATGCCGATGACCACGAACTCCGAGCAGCCGAGCGAAAAGCCTAACAACACGAGCAGCGCCAGGCAGAGCTTGGTGCGTGCGGGGGAGAGCGCGGCGGCAGTTGACTTACTTTTTGGCGTGGTTGCGGCGGTCAAGGTTGTCACTCCAATGTCGCATGAATAAGCGGGATTCAATCCCTGCAACTCTAACAGAATGTGACAAAGGGACAGTCTCTTTGTCACATTCGCGGCGTGGCTGCCGCCTAAACCGTCACAACATTCGATGAAAATCTCGAAAACGAGGAAAAACGTCGAATGTTGTGACGGTTTTCGTGTCCGGCGCGGGTGAGCTTCGGTGCCGTCTGGGGGTATAAGACTAGCGAGTGTTTATTTGCGAGGCCTAAGGGGCGCCCCGTATGGATATCGATAACTTTGAATGGTGGTATAGCGAGGGCGAGGCTCCGGACGAGGAGTGGGACGAGCCCGCGTCGCGTGACGTGTCGAGCGACGAGGACGAGACCGGCAACGATGCCGCTGTCGAGCCTGATGCCGCCTCCGATGCCGCCGAGCCCCTGACCTTTGAGCAGGCTTGGGCCCAAGCCGAGGCCGATGAGGCTAAGGCCGATGCCACGGCCACACTCGGTGAGCCGGCGGACATGTCCATCTCGCCGGCAAAGATCCCGCAGCCGCGTCACACCATCGACCCCGACAGCACGGCATCCTTCAGCATTCTCGACGTGCCCGCGCAAGGCGCCCAGGCGCCTGCGCCCACACATCGCCCCGACCTGGCTCGTGAGGAAGACGCGGGCCGCCGTTCTCCGCTCGGCCCCATCCTTATCGCCTTCATGGCCGGCGTTATCGCATGCTCGGTAATTGGAAACGTCTGGAGCCATGTTGAACAACAGCGAAAAGACGCCGCCAAGGTCGAGATGTCTATCGAGCAATCGCTCGGCCGCACGCGCTCGGTACATGTGTCGGTCGAGGTCAAGGACGGCGCGACGTGGGACACCGCGCGCGGCGACAGCCAAATGCTCATCTACATCGTGGGGCGCACGCTCAAAGGGCAGACGATTGACGAGTATCAATACGTCAATTCCGCTGGTGACGGCATCGAACTTAAGCCCGGCGACTACGAGCTCACCGTCGATGAACCGCCCGTCGCCACCGACGGCACGCGCTTCCGTGCCTCAAAGCGCATGGTCCCCGTGAACTTTAACTCACAGGCGCCCGACACGGTCGACACCACACCGCAGGGCGGGTTCGACCTTTACGTGGATACCCAGTAGGCACTCGCCGCTCATTCCGCTATGGCTACTCAATAATCGCCTGCCGTCCCGTCCCGCCGCCAAGAGTGGGACAATAGCCCTCGACACTATTGTTTACTTTTGGAGGAAGTAGCATGTCTACTGTCACTACCATCAAGCGCGGCGGCCTCACCGCGGCCATCGATTCCATGGGTGCCCAGCTCACGAGCCTTGCCCTCAACGGCAACGAGTATCTGTGGCAGGGCGACCCCGCCTTTTGGGGCAAGCACGCGCCCATCCTGTTCCCCATTGTGGGCTCGCTGCGCAACAACACGGCAACGTCTGCGGCCGGCATCTGCGAGATGCCGCGCCACGGACTCGCGCGCATTGTCGAGCACAAGCTGGTCGAGGTTTCGGAGGACGGCTCCTCGGTAACGTACGAGATCACCGATACACCCGAGTCGCTCAAGGCGTTCCCGTTCCACTTTAAGCTCAACATGACCTATGCCTTGACCGGCGACGCCACCCTCACGCAGACCTTTGCCGTCACCAACACCGGCGACGTGGACCTGCCGTTCTCGGTGGGCGGCCACCCCGCATTTAACGTGCCCGCCCCCGGTGCCGAGGACGAGGCGTTCGAGGATTACGAGCTGGCGTTTACCGAGGCTTGGACCAACGAGGCTCCCATCATCACGCCCGACGGTCTTATGACGTTCGAGGGTAGCTACAAGGCTCCCGATAACTCGGACGTGCTGCCCATCACGCACCGCAGCTTCGATAACGATGCCATCATGTTCACCGATACTCCGGGTTCCACGCTCACACTGCGCGGCCGCAAGTCGGGCCACGGCGTCAAGATCGACTTTGAGGGCTTTAAGTACATTGGCGTGTGGTCTGCCGCCAACGACGCTCCGTTTGTGGCGCTCGAGCCCTGGACCGGTCATACCACCATGGACACCGAGGACGATGTCTTTGAGCACAAGGTCAACACCATCACCTTGGCTCCCGGCGCTACCGATAAACGTAGCTTTAGCGTCACCTTGTTCTAGAGGTTCCGCCGTTCTGACGAACGGCGGGCCGGTCGACGCTGCGCGCCACCCAGAGCGACAATTTGTCATTCAAAAGGCAAGGCATGACCAGAAGGTCTATGCCTTGCCTTTTTCATGCCAACTTGTTCGCTCTGGACGTCGCTCGCCGGCATTGCCAAAACATCGACGTCCCCAATGACTACCGTGTGTCTATTAATTTTTCGAGCTTGTGCTGCGCTGCTGGTCGCTGGCGTATATCCTGTTAACTCGTCAGCATACGATTCAACAGGGAAGGCAGATTATGCATTCTCCCCATCAACGCGACGCGCATCCACAGCCGGTATGCAGCCGTCGCATCTTTTTGGGTAGCGCTCTCGCTGCGAGCGCTTCTGTCGTCGCCGGCGCACTTGCCGGTTGCCAGCGTCCCTCCACGCTGGAAGTAGTTCAGCCCACGACGGGCGGCGGTCGCGACGACCTGTCCGATTCCGTGATCGGCAAGGACAAGATCCGTATCGGCATGGAGGCGGCCTACGCCCCGTACAACTGGCAGGTCTCCGAAGCCAGCGAGTACACCATCCCCATCGACAACGTGCAGGGCGCCTATGCCGATGGTTACGACGTGCAGATTGCCAAGATCGTCTGCAAGGCCCTCGGCGGCGAGCCCGTTGCCGTCAAACAGAGCTTCTCGGGCCTTATCGACTCGCTCAACAACGGCCAGATTGACCTCATCATCGCCGGTATGAGCGCCACGCCCGAGCGCGAGGAGTCTGTCGGCTTTTCCGACCCGTACTTTATCGGTTACTTTGGCCTGTTCGTAAAAGAGGGCTCGCCCTACCAAAACGCGACCAAGCTCAGCGACTTTAGCGGCGCTACGGTCCTCGGCCAAAAGGACACCATGCTCGATACTGTCATCGACGAGATTCCGGGCGTTGTGCACAAAAACCCGGTCGACTCCGTCCCCACGGTGTTCTCGAACCTGCTGCAGGGCACGTGCGACGCCGTGACCTACAACACCGAGAACGAGAAGGGCTATATGGCCCAAAACCCGGGCATCGTCCCCATTCATTTTGCCGAGGGCGAGGGCTTTAAGCAGGAGGTCGCGGCAAACGTCGGCTGCCGCAAGGGCTCGGACAAGCTCCTTAAGCTCATCGACAAGACACTCAAGGGCATTAGCCAAGAGGAGCGCGACCAAATGTGGGACGCGTGCCTCGACCGCCAGCCGGCATAGGGAGGCAGCATGAAAACCATCAATCGTCTGGCCTCCTTTATCAAGGCCGACCACCGTTATGTGTACCTGGGCACGAGCGTTATCGCGGCGCTCGGCCTGGCGTTTAGCCAGCGCAACCCCACACCGCTGAGCTTCTTGGCTCCCACGGGCGTGTTTCAAGATTGCCTTTGGGCAATCCTGTGGGCGTGGCTCGTCGTGTCGGCGGCGGCGCTGGTCACCAAGCTTATGCACTGGAGCGACTATCGCGAAAAATCGCCGTTCGCATCTGAGCGTTTCCGTCGTGGAGCACGCTTAGGCAGCTACGTCGTGGTCGCCATCGCGGCAGTTTTCTTTATCGACCGCTGCGTCATGTCGTTTATCGACCTGGTGCAGGTGAGCATTGTCTCGGATTCCAACCCCAGCGACTTTTTGTCGAGCCTGGTCTACATGACCTACAAGAGTGGCGACTTCTTTATCCGCGGTATCGAGATCACCATCGCGCTTGCGACCTTCGGTACCGTCATCGCATTCTTCCTGGCGCTGCTCTTTGTGTTCCTGCGTATTCAGACCTTTGACCGCGTGGACAACGACCTGGTGCGCTTCTTTAAGAGTATCGGCCGCGGCTTTGCGACCATCTACTCCACCATCGTGCGCGGCACGCCCATGATGGTCCAGGGCCTGCTCATCTATTACGCGGGCTTTACCGTTTTGCGCGGCATGGGCTTCGAGACCGCTCAGGCCAACCAGATCTGGAGTACCTTCACCGCCGGCCTCGTCACCATCTCGCTCAACTCCACCGCCTACATGATGGAGGTCCTGCGCGGCGGCATCGAGTCCATCGATCCCGGCCAGGCCGAGGCAGCGCGCTCGCTGGGCCTGTCGCAGTGGCAGGCCATGCGCAAAGTCGTGTTCCCCCAAGGCATTAAAAACGCGATTCCGGCGCTCACCAACGAGCTCATCATCAACATCAAGGATTCGTCGGTGCTCTCGGTCATCGGCGTGTTCGACCTTATGTACGCCACCACCACCGTCGCCGGCGTGTACTACCGCCAGATGGAGGTCTACTGCGTGGCGCTCGTGGTCTACCTGATCCTGACGCTCGTGGCGAGCCGCCTGCTCGAGGCCTTTGGCAAAAAGCTCGGCGCCGAGGCTCCGGTCACGCTGCCCAGCTCCAACTAGGCTCAAGACGAGGAGAATCATCATGGCAGATACCGCCATTACCGGCGTTGCGGCCGCCGCACAGACCAATGAGCCGCTCATCCGCGTCGAGGGCCTGCGCAAGAGCTTCGGCTCGCTCGAGGTGCTCAAGGGCATCGACCTGTCCGTCAATCCCGGCGAGGTCGTCACCATTATCGGCGCCTCGGGCTCGGGCAAGTCGACCTTCCTGCGCTGCCTCAACCTGCTCGAGACCCCGGACGCGGGCCACATCTGGTTCCATGGCCAGGACCTCACGGCCGAGCGTTGCAACATTAACAAGCTGCGTGAGGACATCGGCATGGTGTTCCAGGGCTTTAACCTGTTCAACAACATGGACGTGCTCGACAACTGCACACTCGCGCCCGTCACGCTCAAAAAGATGGGCAAGGCCGAGGCCGAGAAGGTCGCGATGGAGCATCTGACGAGCGTGGGGCTCGAGAAGTTCGCGCACGCCGCCGTGGGTCGCCTGTCCGGCGGCCAAAAGCAGCGCGTTGCCATCGCTCGTGCCCTATGCATGAATCCGCAGATCATGCTGTTCGACGAGCCGACCTCCGCACTCGACCCCGAGATCGTGGGAGAGGTGCTCGAGGTCATGCGCAAGCTCGCTGCCGACGGCATGACCATGGTCGTCGTCACGCACGAGATGGCCTTTGCCCGCACGGTGTCCGACCGCGTGGTCTTTATGGACAAGGGCGTGGTCCTCGAGGACGCCGCGCCGACGGAGCTCTTCGGCAACCCCAAGCACCAGCGTACCCGCGAGTTCCTCTCGCGTTATCTCGAGGACAAATAGCCGACCGCAAACGCTTACGTGGCAGGGCCGCTCCGGTGGGGCGGCCCTCGTCATCACAATCGAAAGGATGTCATGGCCGAGGTCTGGCGCTTCTTTGCGCATGAGGATGATTTTGCCGATTTGGACGAAGCTGGTGCGTGCGAGCGCCTGGGCCGCGTGCTGTCGTTTCCGACCATTTCGAGCATGGATGCCGAGGCAGTGGACTGGCAGCCGTTCGACGACCTGCGCGCCTATATGCAGCAGGCCTGGCCGCGCGTGTTTGCGACGGGCGAGGTCGAGCTCATCGACCATTCGCTGCTCGTGACGCTTGCCGGAACCGACCCCGCCCTCAAGCCGGTCATGCTCATGGGCCACATGGACGTGGTTCCCGTGGTGCCGGGCACCGAGACGGACTGGACGCACGATCCCTTTAGCGGGCACGTGGACGACACCTATATTTGGGGTCGCGGCGCCATCGATATGAAAGACCAGGTTGCGGGCATCCTGGAGGCCGTTGAGTATGCGCTGGCGCACGGCTGGCAACACGAACGAACCCTGCTGCTGGCCTTTGGCCAGGATGAGGAGACCACGCAGTACGGCGCGGGTGCCATTGGCCGCGCGCTCGAGGAGCGTGGCGTAGAGCTTGAGTACCTGATCGACGAGGGCGACTATCGTATCGTTGCGGCTGCCGAGTACAGCGCAGGTGAGGGTTGGCTTATGCATGCCGATCTTGCCGAGAAGGGCTATGCCGATATCGTGCTCAAGACGAGAAGCGAAGGCGGGCATTCTTCCAACCCCTACGGTGGCACGTCGCTCGAAGTGCTCAGCCGCGCCATTGTCGCGATCTGCGATATCGAGTGGCCGGCGCGTGTGACCGATTTGCTTGCCGCGCAGCTCGTCGAGCTGGGGCTTTATACCGCAGACGAGATTGCTGCCAGCAAGGATGCCATCGTGCGCGACTGCCTCGCCAGCAAAAAGCTGTACCCGCTTGGGACCACCACCTGTGCGCCCACGCAAATCGAAGGCGGCAGTACCGGTGCCAACGTAATGCCGCAGGATATGTGGGCCAATATCAACTTCCGCATGCTCGAGGGTACGAGCGTGGCCGATGTCGTGGCCTGCTGCCGCGAGGCCGTTGCCACCGCTGGGCTCGATGGCCGAGTCGAGGTCGAGCTGGGGCCTGGCAGTTCCGAGCCCTCGCCGTCCCCGCGCGTGGGCGGCC
>UROR01000074.1 GCA_900549535.1 uncultured Collinsella sp.
TTCGTGAAAACGGGGGCCGAATGGGCTTCATGGCCTGCCTGGCAGGCTTGGCACCGGCGCTATTTGATCACACGCACGCGATACATCGACGGAATCTGCTTGAGCGCCTCGATCGTGCTGCCGTCCAGGTGCTCATCGGTGTCGAACATGGTGTAGGCGTTCTCGCCAGCGGACTCGTTGGTCATGCGCTGCACGTTGGCGTTGTCCTTGGCGAGAATGGCCGTGATCTGGCCGATCATGTTGGGCACGTTGGCATGCAGGCAGGCAATGCGGCTTGCGGCGCGCGCCTTGCCCATGCTGCAGGCGGGGTAGTTGACGCTGTGCGCGATGTTGCCGTTTTCCAGGTAATCCTTGAGCTCGCTGATGGCCATGTCGGCGCAGTTGGCCTCGGCCTCGCCGGTGCCGGCGCCCGAATGCGTGGTGATAAACGTGTTGGGCATCTTGACGGTCTTGGGCGTGGCAAAGTCGCAGCTAAACCAGCTGAGCTTGCCCGCGCGCAGGGCGGCGTCGACGGCGTCCTCGTCAATGATGGTCTCGCGCGCGTAGTTGATGAGCACGGCGTCCGGGGCCAGCAGGTCGATCTGCTCGGTGCTGATCATGCCGATGGTGTCGGCCTTGCTGGGCACGTGTACGGTGAGGTAGTCGCAGCCGCGGCAGAGATCCTCGAGCGTGCCCACGCGCTGCACCTCGCGGCTCAGCACCCACGCGTGTTCGACGGAAATGAACGGATCGTAGCCGTAAACGTCCATGCCCAGGTCGACACAGGCGTTGGCGACCTTGGAGCCCACGTTGCCCAGACCGATGACACCGATGCGCTTGCCCTTGAGCTCGCGGCCCACAAAGGCCTTCTTGGCCTTTTCGGCATCGACCTGAATCTCGGGGTCGTCGGCGTTGTTGCGCACCCAGTTCATCGACTGCACGACGCCGCGGCTCGAAAGCACCAGCATGCCCAGGACGAGCTCCTTGACGGCGTTGCTGTTGGCACCGGGGGAGTTAAAGACGACGACGCCCTTTCTGGCGTACTCCTCGACGGGGATGTTGTTGACGCCGGCGCCGCAGCGGGCGATGGCGCGGATGCCCTCGGGCAGCTCGTAGCCGTGCAGGTCGGTGGAGCGCATCAGGATAGCGTCGGCCTCCTCGGCGGTGCCCACAAACTCGTAGCCCTCGCCAAACTCGACTTTGCCGTCTTTAGTGATGTCGTCGATGGTCTTAATCTTACGCATGGAAAAACTCCTTAGCAGGTTTTGATCTAAGCAGGGTGGTTTGAAGTGGCTGGTCGGCCCGCGGGTTGCGGGCTAGTTAGATCGCGGACTCAAACTATGCTGCGCTTCGAAGTCCTTCATGTACGTGGCCAGTGCCTGCACGTCTTCCATGGTGACGGCGTTGTACACGCTGGCGCGCATGCCGCCGACGAGGCGATGACCCTTGACGTTTTGGATCTGGTGCTCTGCCGCGCCCGCAACGAAGGCCGCGTCGAGTTCGGCATCGCCGGTACGGAAGGTGACGTTGGCGATGGAGCGGCTATCGGCCTGCGCGGTGCCATGGAACAGCTCGCTGAGTTCGAGTAGATCATAGAGCAGGTTGGCCTTGGCCCAGTTGCGCTCGGCCATGGCGGCAAGTCCGCCGGTCTCCTCGACCCAGTGGAACACCTTGCCGCACACGTAGATGCCAAAGGTGTTAGGCGTGTTGAGCATGGAGCCCTTGGCGGTCTGGGTCTTAAGGTCCATGTACTGCGGCGTCTGCGCAAAGGCGGGGCCATCTGCGATGAGATCGTCGCGCACGATGACCACGGTCACGCCCGCGGCGCCGGCGTTTTTCTGCGCGCCGGCGTAGATGAGCCCGTAGCGCTCAACGTCGAGCGGCTGCGACAGAAAGCAGCTCGAGACATCGGCGACCAGCGGCACGTCGCCGCAATTGGGCAGCTCGTGGTACATGGTGCCAAAGATGGTGTTGTTCTGGCAGATGTAGACGTAGTCGAGCCCGTCGCCCGCAGCCTCGGCGGCAATACGCGCGTTGATGTCGGCCATGTCGGGGATGCGGTCGAAGGTGGTGTCTTCGGAGCTCGCGAGCAGCACGGCCTCGCCGTACTTGGCGGCCTCCTTGTACGCCTTGTTGGCAAAGTTGCCGGTCACGACGTAGCCGGCGCGGCCGCGGCGCATGAGGTTCATGGGGATGCCCGCAAACTGCAGCGTGGCGCCGCCCTGCAAAAACAGGACGCGGTAGTTGTCGGGGATGCTCAGCAGACGGCGCAGGGTTGCCTCGGCGTCGTTGATAATCTGCTGGTACATGCTAGATCGATGGCTCATCTCGAGCACGGACATGCCGCAACCGCGGTAGTCCATCATCTCGTCGGCGATCTCGGCGAGCACGCTTGTAGGCAGCGCGGCCGGGCCAGCTGAGAAGTTGTGCACACGTGCCATCTTCTAGTTCCCCTCGTAGTCGTTTGAACGTTCGGGATACTTTAGCACAGTGGAGCGTCAGGCGCGACCGAATCACAGCAAAACCCGAGTGCGCCGCTATGATTTACAGGATGGTTACATGGGGGAGGGGTGCTTTACTCCTCGGGCAAATCCAAATCTGCGAGCGAAGGCATGAGGTTCTCTAGGCGCTTGATTTCTTCGTCGCAAATTAGCTAACCCCTGGTCACTACGACGCCAGCGTGGCGATGACGGCTTCGTCGCCGGCGTATATTAGGGTGTTGCCATCGGGAATGATCGTTTGGCCGTCGCGCTTGAGCATCACTACAATAAACGGATGCTTGCCTTGCGGCACATCGCGCAGGCGCTGACCGGCCAGGCGACCGTGGGGAGTCACGGTGACCTCGCGCAGCGTAACCTCGGCACGCTCTTCGAACGTTGGGGCGGCCATCACCAGCAGATCGCCTTCCTGGATCACGGTGTCGCCATTGGGCAGTACCGGATGCGCCCCGTCGCGCAGCACCAGGACCACGAGCATGTCCGTCGCGCTGCCAATGTCCGCGAGCGAGCGCCCGGCAAACGGATGGCCAGCGCCCACCTTGAGCTTTACAAACGACATGCCGTCCTCGTCGCGGTAGTCGTTAAAGGTGCGGCGCACGTCGCCGGCCGCATCGATCATATCGAGTTTCTTCGCCACCGCCGGCAGTAGCGAACCCTGCACCACAATGCTCGATACGGCAATCACAAACACCAGGTCAAATAGGTCGTGTCCGCCGGGAACGCCGGCCACCACAGCAAAGAGGCTAAAGACGACCGAAGCCGCGCCGCGCAAGCCCGCCCAGCTTACGAGCGCAACCTGGCGAGGGCTCGTCTTAAAGGGCGCCAGCAGCAGACCGACGGCGATGGGGCGGCTCGCAAAGAGCATAAACGCCATGAGCGCCAGGCCGGGTAGCAGCATTTGCGGCAAGCGCGCGGGCGTGACGAGCAGGCCGAGCAAGAAGAAGATCGTCATCTCGGCCATCTCGGTAAGGGTGTCAAAGAAGTGCGCCATCTCGACCTTGCCGGTGATGTCGCTCGCGCCCAGCACAATGCCTGCCAGGTATACGGCCAAAAAGCCGTTGCCGCCCAGGTAGCTCGGCAGTGCGTAGGCGACGATCGCCACGGCGAACAAGAAGATGGTCTGCGCGCCTTCGGCCGTTGCGTGTGCGCGCTCAATCAGACGGCTGGATGTCCAGCCGATGGCAAGGCCCAACCCCACGCCCAGGATGATCTGCTTGGTCAGCAGCACGGGAATGTCGATGTTGCCACCCGCCGCGAGGGTGGCGAGTACCGCGGTGAGCATGTAGGCGACGGGGTCGTTGGAGCCCGATTCGACCTCGAGCAGCGAGTCGGTGCCGCCCTTTAGCGACAGGTTGTGTTCGCGCAGCACGCTAAAGACGCTGGCCGCGTCGGTCGACGCCACGACCGAGCCCAGCAGCAGGCCGCCGATCCAGTCGAAGCCCAGTACGAAGTGCGCAAAGGCTCCCGTGATGCCGGCGGTGGCGATAACGCCGAGGGTGCTCAGCAGCACTGCGGGCGCGGCGACGGGCTTGGCGCGGTCGATGTTGGTGTTAAAGCCGCCGTAGAACATGATGAACAGCAGCGCCGTGCTGCAGACGGTTTCGGTGAGCGCGTAGTCGCTAAAGTCGATGTGCGCCGGCCCGTTGACGCCCAGCAGCATGCCCAGCGCGATAAAGATGAGCAGGGTGGGGAAGGGGAGCTTTTTGCCGACGGGTTTGATGGTCAGGCACAAAATGATGACGAGGCCGATAAAGAGAAGTATCTGGTTCATGGATAGTGTCCGCTCCTGGATGGTTGGCGTGGCACGGTCAGTTGTCTGCGGTTATTTGTACCCAAAGGTGGTGGGTTTATGGGGGCGGATTGCGGGCGTGCGCGATATCGTCATAGACGGCTGCCGTCTTTGCCTCTGCTCGGAAACCCTTTCCAGCTTTATTGCAACGGAGTACAATGGGTAACGTTTAAGTTCAACTTGAAGTTTTTGTTGCGGCGCCGGGCTTAGACCGCAATGCAAGGAGAGGCGTACCATGGCGATCTATGTGACATCTGATGCTCACGGGCACGTGCGTGCGCTTGACGAGGCCCTGTCTAAGATCTCGTTGACGTCCGACGACACGCTGTACGTGCTGGGCGACATGATCGATCGCGGGCCCGATCCGGTCGGCGTTATTAAGCTCGTGCGCTCGCTGCCCAACGCCCGTGTGCTCAAGGGCAATCACGAGCAGATCATGCTCGATGCCATCATTGGCCAGGATCCGCTCGATGCCGAGACCTGGGATATCAACGGTGGCTGGACGACGAGCGAGCAGCTCAACGACATGGAATTTGAGGCATACGAGGAGCTCGTGCGATGGATGGCCACGCTGCCGCTCTGCGCGGTGGCCGAGACCGAGGAGCGCCCGTATCTGCTGGTACATGCTGGAATCGAGATGAAGGCGGCGCGCGCGTTTTTACTTGAGCATGGCGTCGATTGTGCCGATGGCGTCGGAGCGGTGGGTGCCGATCGCGAGCTGCTGCAGCAGATGCTCGCGGTGCAGTCGTCCGATGACCTGCTGTGGATTCGTCGCGGCTATTGGGATGCGCCGACGGGACTGCTTTCTGCCGAGGGCGAGGGCCCGGTCGTGGTGAGCGGCCACACGCCCACGGTGTCGCTTGGGCGCTATTGCGAGGTTGGCGGCCTGGCGGGGCTCGATGAGGAGTCGGGCCGCGGGCAGATTGTGCGCCTGGGTGGCGAGGATACCGCCGGCGTGCCCGATCGCATCGATATCGACTGCGCCGCCGCCACCGGCTCCGAGTTCGGTCGCGTGGGCATCCTGCGGCTCGATGATGGGGCGGAGTTCTACGCGAATATTCGCCCCGGGGAATAACGGCGCAAGAGGTTGGCGCCAAAACATCGACGTTTCTTTCCCCAATGTACCAAGGTGGGCGTTATACGCCGTACGGGTTGCGGTCGCGCTCGATGCGTTGGCGGATGTGGGCGTATTCGATAATCAGCAGCACCAGGAGTAGGGCCATGATGGCTAGGTAGCTCACCACAGCGCCCATCAGACCCAGTAGCTTAATCAGGATCACCGGCAGCACCACGCTTACGGCGAAGCAGATCAGGTAGATCTTGGTGACGTCTCCAGCGTGGCGCAGCACCGTGATGATGGCGTAGATAAAGTCGATGGCCGCGGTGACGCCGCCGGCGACGACCATCAGCAGTGCCAGCGTGCGGTAGCGTTCAAAGCTGAGGCCGTACATAAAGCTCATGAGGGGAATACCGGGACCTGCCATAAATGCGGCGCACACGCTGGTGATAACCACGATCAGTGCCATAACGGCAATAATAATCAAGTCAAAGCGGCGACGCTTGCGCGGATTCGTCCAAATGCTCGACAGACGCAGAAGCTGCGGTTTATAGACAAATCCGATGCTCAACAAAATGGCCTGCGCTGGAAAGAACAGGGCATTAAAGTACAGCTGATACTTGTAGGCCAGCGTGCCTTCCATCACGAACTTGGGCATGCTCTCGATAAGGTTGAACAGGAACAGCGCGCCAAAAAGCGGGGCGCACTTGATAAACAGGTGACCGACCTCGCGCAGGCTCACGCGGCGCGATTTTTCGGTTTCGAGCAGGGCGAGCGGCGCGGTGACCAGCACGAGCGAGGCGATCGCGGCGATGCCCATGGCCATGGCGGCGATGGGCATGCTGCGCGTGAGGAACAGTGCCACGCTAAAGACCGCGATGACGCCGGCGGAACGCAGCGTTTGGCTCATGCCGGCCAAATAGAGCTTGTCGGCCTGCTGCAGGCGGCCCTCGTACACGTCGGCGATGCCGTCGATCACCTTATAGAGGTAGACGCCCAGGCCGATCGTGGCCATCTGCGCATCGTAGCCGCGGGCGCTGCTGTATACCAGGCCGCATGCCAGCGCGAGCGCTCCGCAGAGCCAGCGGTTGAGCTGGTAGGAGGCAAAGGAGGTTTTTTCGTCGATGTCCGAGACCTGAAAGTTGCGCACGCCGTAGTTGCACGCGATCATGATGAGCGTGCCGGTGACAAAGGCGATGGAGAACTTACCGGCTTCCTCGGCGCCCACGAGCTGCGTGGACACAATGGTGAGCAGGGGAAACGCGAAACCCCATACGGCGGTGCCCAGGGTATTCCAGAGATAGTCGCGACGGGCGGCGTGATCTTCGTATTCGGCTTCTTGCGTGGAGAAGCCGCCGCCGTAGACGGCTCCGAGCAGGCGGTTCCACCAGGCATTGACCATGCGGTGGATTGGGCCGGGTTGGCGATCGCGCTCACGGCGACGGCGTGTGGCCTGGCTGCTGTCGGGACCGCCGGCGTTACGCTGGCTTAGCTCTTGGATTCGTGCGAGCTCTTCGGCCGTGTGGGAGGCAGGGAAGAGGCCGTTCTCGATGCGGCCGCCCTGGGCCTTCGCGGCGCCGTCTTTCGATGCAGCGGAGTTGGAGATGCCGTTGCGGCGGGCGATGGCGCGGCGGACGCTATCGAGGGGCGTGATGCTCAAAGCGGGGTCCTTTCTATTGCTGCGCTCTAGTATAGACGCGACGGTGTTCGCTCGTGTTTTTGAACAGGTTGTTCGATAATTTCGGCGGCGCCATTCAGTAGACGGCATTTGGGGAAGTTCCTTATGTGCCGGCACTTTGGGAACGTCCCTAAGTGCCGGCATCCGGGGTCGCTCCTTGGCTGTTGCCTGTTCAAGAGTGTCCTTAACGACTAGGCCGCTTGCCTGCGATTTTTGACCGTTGGGCGGGCGCTTCGCCGTTGCCGCAAAAACGTTTTTGCATATCGGGTACAACGGGCTTTACGTGAGTAAAGTGCGCGCCGCGTCCACGTGTCGCGTTTTTAAAGGAGGCCCCATGCCTGGTGTTACCCCTGCAGAAGTTTTGTCCAACTTTGGTATTACGCTGGTCGAAGATCCCGCCGAGAATCAGCCCCGTCTGCTGGTCGACCTGCCGGCAGCCGAGCTCGTCGAGCACGCCATCCGTCGCAACGAAGGTCGTATGGCCTCCAACGGCGCGCTGGTGATCGAGACGGGGGAGCGCACTGGCCGCTCGCCTAATGACCGCTTTATCGTTGACACCCCCGATGTTCACGACAAGATTGCCTGGGGTGCCGTCAACCGCCCGCTGTCTGTCGAGAGCTACGAGGCCATCAAGGCCGGCATCGTCGACTATCTCAACGAGCGCGACGTGTTCGTCACTCGCGGTATGGCCGGTGCCGACCGCAACCATACGCGTCGTCTGCTTGTCGCCTGCGAGCGTGCCAGCCAGGCGCTCTTTATTAAGCAGATGCTCGCCCGCCCGCTTGCCCGTGAAATCGCACGCACCGGCGAGCCGGACTTCTGTGTGCTCGCCGCGCCGGGCTACCAGTGCGATCCCGCCATCAAGGGCCTCAACTCCAGCGCCGCCGTGGTCATTAACTTCCAGGAGCGCGTGATTCTGGTCGCCGGCACCGGCTACTCCGGCGAGATCAAAAAGTCCATTTTCAGCGTCATGAATTACCTGCTGCCCGTCGAGGACGACGTGCTGCCCATGCACTGCTCGGCCAGTATTGATCCCGTCACGCACGAGACCGCCGTGTTCTTTGGCCTGTCCGGCACCGGCAAGACCACGCTTTCGGCCAATCCCACGCGCCTGCTGATCGGCGACGACGAGCACGGCTGGTCTGACATGGGCATCTTTAACATCGAGGGTGGCTGCTACGCCAAATGCGAGGGCCTGGACGCCTTCCACGAGCCCGAGATCTTCAACGCTGTCCGCTTTGGCGCGATCTGCGAAAACGTGGTGCTCGACGAGAACCGCAAGCCCAACTACGACGACATCTCGATCACGCACAACACGCGCGTGGCATACCCTGTGGAGCACATTCCCAACGCGTGGACCAAGGGCATGGGCACCACTCCAAGCGTCGTGCTGTTCCTGACCTGCGACGCCTTTGGCGTGTTGCCGCCCATCTCACGCCTGACGGCCGATGCCGCCATGTACCACTTCGTGACGGGCTTTACGGCCAAGATCCCCGGCACCGAGGTCGGCGTCACCGAGCCCACGCCCACGTTCTCTTCGCTGTTTGGCGAGCCGTTTATGCCGCTCGACCCCATGGTCTATGCCAAGATGCTCGGTGAGCGCATCGCCGACGGCCGCACGCGTGTGTACCTGGTCAACACCGGCTGGATTGGCGGCGGCTACGGCGTGGGCCATCGCATCGAGCTTGCCTACACGCGCGCCCTGGTGGCCCGCGCCCTCGACGGTACCATCGAGGACAGCGAATTCGTGCATGACGACATCTTTAACGTCGACATTCCCACCACGTGCCACGGCGTGCCCGACGGCATCCTGGTGCCGCGCCAGTACTGGCAGAGCACCGCGCGCTACGACGAGGCGGCGCACAACTTGGCCGTGATGTTCGAGGAGAACTTCGAGAAGAAGTACTCGCACCTGCCCGAGTCCGTGAAGGCCGCCGGTCCGCACGCTCAGGTGCACGCCGACGCCCGTCATCGCGGCCGCGGCCTGCTGGGACTCCGACACTAGCGTTGCTTCAGGCCCAAAACCACCATAAAGGGGACAGGCACCTTTGTGGTGGTTTTACTCGCGCGGATGACTCGGGTTACAATACGCCTGACATATTGCCCCCTTCTCCGGATGGGGGCAGCGTAAGCGCTCTTGTGGCGGCACCGTAGGACTTTGAAGGTGGCCGTCGTAAGGGCGCTTTTTGTTTAGGCGCCCTCGCTCGGGCGCGCACGATGAAGGGAGAGCGCATGAAGAGTTTCGTTGCCGAGGATTCGTTTTGGGAGCTATTTCCGCAGGCGGCTGTCGGTGTTATGGTCGTAAAGGGTATGAAGCCCGCGGCTCAGATTCCTCAAGAGGACGTGGACGCGATTGCGGCGTTGCTCGACCGCGCCAATATCGACGCGGAGCGTCATCTGACCAGCGATACT
>UROR01000075.1 GCA_900549535.1 uncultured Collinsella sp.
GTCTTGCGCAGGACTGTAGAGCAGGAAAGTTAATTACGCGCCGCTCCCCGCCCACGCCGGGCAAACATCGTTGGACTTATCACTGACATGAAATAGGCGCTTGTATATCGTCCGCTAGCTTGGCACGGTACAATGCTTTCAGCTTTCAATTTGTAAATTAGTGGGGTTAATTCATGGCAGAATCTCGTGCGGAGCGTAAGGCTCGTCGTGCTTTGATCGAGGCGGCTGAGGGGTCAGAGGAGAAAAAATCTTCTAAGAAATCCAAGTCGTCTCAGGACGCGAAGGGTAAGTCGGCCAAGGACAAGGCTAAGGCCAAGCGTCCCGGCTCTCGTCGGAACGAGGATAAGGCATCTCAGACTCGCTCCAAGCACTCGCATAAATATCGGGTTTCGTCTGCGCGTAAGGCCGTGGACCCCAAGTCTCCCTGTTCGATCATGAAATCTTGCGGTGGGTGCACGGCGCTCAATCGTCCTTATAAAAAGCAGTTGGCGGCTAAGCAGGCTGCTATGGAGGAGCTGTTTGCCGAGCTTTGTGAGCGCGAGAGCATTGCTGTCGATCCTATTCGCGGTATGGGCGTCACCCTTGGCGACCCGGGTAAATATCCTGCGCCGCGTGGCTTTCGTCATAAGGCTGCCACTCCCTTTGCTCCCGGTAAGGAGGGCGCTGTCCGTTGCGGTTTCTTTGAGCGCGGCACGCACAAGATCGTTGCCGTACCCGAATGCCCCGTCGAGGCGTCGGGCGCTCGTCAGATTCTCAACGGCATCGCACGCGAAGCTGAGCGGTTGCATATTCCCGCCTTTAACGAGGACAAGCATCTTGGTTTGCTTCGCTATGCCGTCATCCGCTGCGGTTGGCGTACCGACCAGGTCATGGTTACGCTCGTGACCGCCCAGCGTGACTTACCGCATGCGCAGGAGTTCTTTGAGGCTGTCGCCGCACTCGATCCGCATATCGTCACCGTCGCTCAGAACATCAACGGTCGCCCAGGCAATGCCATCTTGGGTGAGGAGACTCGTATCGTCTATGGCGCCGAGTGCATGCGCGACCAGCTGCTCGGCTGCGAGTTCGATATCTCCCCCACCGCGTTCTACCAGACCAACCCGCAACAGACCGAGCTGCTCTATCAGCTCGCTATCGACGGCATGGATTTGCACCAGGGCGATGTGCTCATGGATGCCTACTGTGGCAGCGGTACCATCGGTCTTTGCGCAGTTAAAGATGCCCAGAAAAAGGGCATCGGCATTATGCTGCTCGGCGTGGAGCGCAACCCGGCGGGCATTGCCGACGCACGTCGCAATGCCGAGCTCAACGGCCTCACCCGCAGCGCCTGGTTTATGGCCGACGACGCCACCGATTGCATCCTGGATGCCGCCGATAACAACGAGCGGGTCGATGTCCTTTCCATCGATCCGCCGCGCGCCGGCTCTACCCCCGAGTTCCTCGAAGCTGCCTGCGCGCTTAAGCCGCGCCGCATCACCTATATCAGCTGCAACCCCGTAACTCAAGAGCGCGACCTGCATCAGCTCCTCGACGGAGGCTATTGCCTGCTCAAGATCACGCCCGTCGACATGTTCCCTCACACCGACCACACCGAAACCGTAGCGGTCCTCGAACGCCGCTAACCGACCTCAGTAGATTTTTGGGACAAGAAAGGGGGCGACCCGCCTGGGCCGCCCCCTTCGCTTGGTTTATAAACTCCGCTACATCCCATTGCGCAGATCGCACACGCCGGCTGCCGCCATCTCGCGCAGCAGCGTCTCGCGGTCGCGCGTCACGATCAAATCCAGCGGGAAGTGAATCTCGTCGAGCATCTTGCGCGCGTGATCGAGCTTGCCAATGGCCATGCCAATGTGGGCATCGGTTGACACGCCAATGCCCACGCCCAGCTCGGCGCAGCGCTCGGCGATCTTGCGGCATACGGCCCAATGCTCAGTGTCGACACCGTGTTCAAGACTATGGTTGTTGATCTCGATAATCTTGTGCTTGGCCTTAGCCGCCAACAGCACCTCGTCGATATCGAACGGCACGCCCGAACGCCCCGTGTGACCCAGCATGAACACCTTGGGGTGCTCCAGGGCATTGATATACATCTCGGTCGTCTGGGCCAGCGTCGCGCCTTCAGCAATCTGCGGATTATGCACGCTCGCAACCAAATAATCCAAATTTCGCGTAACCAAATCGAACAGCGAATGCTGACGGCTGTACGAATCGCCGGCAATATCGAGCGTGACAGGAGTGTCCTCGCCAAACAGGCTTCCGTCCAGCGAAACGATATCGGCCTCGGCACCACGCAGCACCAGCACGCCGCTCCAAATGCGCGGCCAGATATCCTGGTTGATAAAGAATTGGTAACTGCGCAGGTCATTGGGGCAAGCCGTAACCATAGAGCTCAGATGGTCGGCAGATCCGAGCACCTGCAGGCCACGCTCTGCCGCCCAGTACACATTCTCCTCAATGGTCGAATATGCATGCGCAGAGAATATCGTATGGGTATGAATGTCACAAGAAAGTAGGTAGGGCATCAGGTCTCCTTATCTGGCACGGCCGTCGCTTATATTCATTGTACGCATAGCCTTCGATAGTCGTAAAACCACTCCATCCCAAAGACACAACGTCCATGACAACGGGGTCCGGCTTAACACCAAACCCCGTTTCACGTAAAACATTGTAGGCAGAGCGCTTTACTTTTAACGATACTCGTCCGCCAACTGTTTCCAAGCGGGTAGCGAATTGATAATCGTTTCGTAACTCACGCAATAGCCCAGGCGGAACCAACCCGGCATACCAAAGCTGTCCGAGGGAACCGCAAGCAACTCATACTTCTTTGCACGCTCGCAAAACGCATTCGCATCGGGTTCCAGCGCCTTCACCCACAGGTAGAATGCACCATCCGGCTCAACATAGGTGTAGCCGTACTCCGCTAGTGCGTCGGTAAGCGCGGTGCGGTTGCGTGCATAGGCCTCAACGTCACTCGGCTCATCGATGCAGTCGATAATTACGCGCTGAAAGAGCGCCGGCGCGCACACGAAGCCCAGCGTACGGGCAGCACCCGCAACAGCCGGCATCAGACGGGCAGCCTGCGGATTGGTGTTGGGAACCAAGATCCACCCCACGCGCTCGCCCGGCATCGACAGCGACTTGGAATACGAGTAGCACACGATGGTGTGCTCGTAGATCGAGGGCACCCAAGGCACCTCGGCACCGTACACAATCTCGCGGTACGGCTCATCCGAGATGAGCATAATCGGATTCTCGGGATCGCGCTGAGCGTTGGCCTCGCGCAGAACATTGGCCAGTCGCGTCAGCGTGTCGCATGTATATACGGCACCGGTCGGATTGTTGGGAGAGTCGATGATGACGGCCGCCGTCTTATCGGTGATCGCCTTGAGCACGTTGTCCACGCTCAGCTGGAACGTATCTTCATCGGCGAGCGCCTCAACACACGTACAGCCGGCCTTCTCAATCCACACGCGATACTCCGGGAAGTACGGAGCGATAACGATGACCTCGTCGCCCGGATTCGTAACGGCGTTAAGCGTACAGGTGAGCGAAGCCGCCGCGCCCACGGTCATAAAGACATCCTTGCCCTCATAGCTCGTGCCAAAGCGGCGGTTGAGCGATTCGGCCACAGCGGCACGACATTGCGGCAGGCCCGGTGCGGGCGTGTAGCCGTGCAGCTGGTCGCTCGGCAGCTCCAGGGCCTTCTTAATCGACTCAGCCACAGCAGCGGGCGCCGGAACGCTCGGATTGCCCAGCGAAAAATCGAATACGTTTTCCGCACCGATCTGCGCCTTGCGCTCAAGGCCATAGCTAAAAATCTCACGGATGATGGAGCTTTCCGCGCCGCGAGCATACATAGTTTCGTTGATCATCTGTTCCCCTTTCGCATAGGCGCTATTGTACGCTTTAGCCGAGCAAAGTGCCGCAGCAATGTTGATTGGGGACAGACTTAAATGCGTGAAAACGCTCATTTAAGTCTGTCCCCAATCAACAGACGGCCCCATATCGCTCAAAAGAAAAAGCCTCCGCAGGTTTCCCCGCGGAGGCTTTCGCCACAAAGACTATTTGTCGGCGTCGGCGTCGGCATCGACGACGGCATGGTCATCGCCAGCATCATCGGATGCGACTTCGGCATCCTCCTGCATGGCCGCCTGCGCAAAGGCCGCGGCATCAGCCGCCAGCTCTTCCTCGCTCATACGGGGCGTGCGCTTCTTGGTCGGCATGCCGGCCGCCTTGGCATTGCGCTCCTCCTTGGCCGCCAGGATATCGCCCTCGCGCTCAAGGTAGGCGTCCCACTCGTTGTCGAGCAGGGCGTTCACGGCGTCACCCTCGACGGTCTCGCGCTCGAGCAGCACCTTGGCCATCAGGTCGAGCTGATCGCGACGGGCATCCAGGATCTCGACCGCACGACGATGGGCCTCACGCATAATGCGCTGGACCTCGATATCGATGCGGCGCGCCGTCTCCTCGGAGTAATCCTGATGATCGGCATAGTCGCGGCCCAGGAACACTTGATGCTGCGCCTCGCCAAAGACCTGCGTTCCAAGCTCCTCGCTCATGCCCAGGCGCGTGACCATCTCGCGCGCCATCTTGGTCGCGCGCTCTAGATCGTTGCTCGCGCCCGATGTAATGTCATCGCACATGAGTTCCTCGGCAACGCGGCCACCCAAGAACACGGCGAGCTCGTCGAGCATCTCGTTCTTGGTCTTGAGGAAGTGATCCTCCTGCGGAAGCTGCAGTGTGTAACCCAAAGCCTGGCCGCGGCTGACGATCGAAATCTTGTGAACCGGATCGGAGTGCTCCAGGATGTGACCCACCAGGGCGTGACCGCTCTCGTGGTAGGCAATCGTGGTGCGCTCGGCCTCGGTCATCACGCGACCCTTGCGCTGCGGACCGGCAATCACGCGCTCCATCGATTCCTCGACCTCGTCCATCGAGATCACGGAACGATGGCGGCGGGCAGCCAGCAGCGCAGACTCGTTGAGCAGATTTGCCAGATCGGCGCCGGTGAAGCCAACGGTCATTTGGGCGAGCTTCTCAAACTTCACGTCCTCGTCCATCGGCTTGTTCTCGGCATGCACGCGCAAGATCTGCTCGCGGCCCTTCACATCCGGACGGTCGACCGTAACCTCACGGTCAAAACGACCGGGACGCAGCAATGCCGGATCCAGGATGTCAGGACGGTTGGTCGCGGCGATCAGGATGACCGACTCGCTCTCCTCAAAACCGTCCATCTCGACCAGCAGCTGGTTGAGCGTCTGCTCGCGCTCATCGTGACCGCCGCCCAAGCCAGCTCCGCGCTGACGTCCCACGGCATCGATCTCATCGATGAAGATGATCGACGGGGCCTGGGACTTGGCCTCCTTAAAGAGGTCACGCACACGGCTGGCGCCGACACCCACGAACATCTCGACAAAGTCGGAGCCCGAGATGCTAAAGAACGGCACGCCCGCCTCGCCGGCAACGGCCTTGGCCAGCAGCGTTTTACCAGTGCCCGGAGGGCCCACCAGCAACACGCCACGCGGGATCTTGGCGCCCAGTTTGCGATAGCGATCCGGATCGCTCAAAAAGTCACGAATCTCCTCGAGCTCCTCGACCGCCTCGTCCACGCCGGCAACGTCTTCAAACTTGACCTTGGGGCGCGTGGCCTCGTTGGTCTTGGCGTTGGTCTTGCCAAACTGCATGTTCCTATTGTTGGCGCCCATCATCTGGCGCATAAAGTAGAACATGATGGCGATCAGGGCGATCGTCGGAAGCACGCTCATCGCCAGGTCGCCCCAAAAATCGGGGTCATTGGTGTTGACGATGTACTTGGTATCGGGGTGCTCCGCCATAAGCTCGGCAAGCGAATCGGAGCCGACATAGGTCGAGGAGAAGCTCTTGAGCTCGCTCGTATCGCCCTTGTCCTTCTTCGTCTTCCAGTAATGACCCGTCACGCTTCCGTCTTGAACCGTATAGGTCAGATCTTCGACGCGATCCTGCTTGATGGCACTCACTATCTCGCTCGTCGCGAGCTTAACGGTATTGCTGGAATTGGCAAAGCCGGAGCCCATGTTAAAGAAGGCGTAGCCCAGGAGCGCGCAAGCCAAAATAAAATACAGCCAGCCCGTACGCGTGGGCTTCTTGCCTCCGGGCATCCCCGGGATCTTAGGCTCCCGGGGAGTCTGGGAATTGTTATCGTTACGGTCGTCGGGCATCTTACGAATAAACCTCCGGTTTCAAAATGCCCAGATACGGAAGGTTACGATAGCGCTCGGCATAGTCGAGGCCGTAGCCCACCACAAAGGCATCGGGGCAATGGGTTCCAACATACTTGGGCGTGATGGCCGAGGTACGGTCCTCAACGTCCTTCCACAGGAAGGCGGCGACCTCCAGAGAAGCGGGCTTGCGGCTCTCGAGGTTCTTCATCAGATACTTGAGCGTCAGGCCCGAGTCCAGAATGTCCTCGACGATCAGCACGTCGCGACCGCGGATGTCGATATCCAGGTCCTTAATGATACGCACGATACCCGAGGACTTCACACCGTCGCCGTAGCTCGAAACAGCCATGAAATCGATGTTGGTCGGCAGCTCGATCTTGCGCATCAGGTCGCCCATAAAGACCACGGCGCCGCGCAGGACCGCAATCAGCACCAGATCCTTACCCGCGTAGTCGCGAGTAATCTGCTCGCCTAGGCGAGAGACGATACCGTCGATATCCTCCTGCGTAAACAGAACCTTCTCGATATCCGGATGTTGAGAAGCCATGACAACCCTTTCTTGTGCTTATCGCCCACACACCGCCGTATGGACGCGAACTTCACATTTTAGCAGCGCACGGGGTATATTTTCCAGCCCGTACGCCATCAGCGCGGGAATACCGTCAACGTCGCACAGAATAGCTGGCGTGGGACGCTATTCCGCAACGACCACACGAAGCAGATATGCCACGCGCGTTGCGGCCGTGCACTTAAAACGCTCGTCCGCGCGAACTCCGGCGACCCACACCACGGCACCCCCCGGCGCCGTCCTCACCATGGGCACGCCGGCGCGCTCGGAAACGGGAATGCGAGCCTCACCTAGCAAATCGGATACTTTCTTGCTTCGGCCACTCATCCCTAACGGGCACATCACGTCTCCCGGCGCGGGACCGTCCACCCACAGGCGCGCCAATCGCGCCTCGGCAGGGATCTCGCCACGCGAGCCCGCCAGGATCCGCTCACTATCGCTGTCGGCAAAACCCAGGGCAGCCGCGTCTACCAAAGCTGTCACTTCCCCGGCAGCCGCAAGCTCACGGGCGCGGCGCACGATATCGCATCCGGGCTCAACAGCCATCGGTTCTGTGACCAGCATACGTCCCCCGCCCAACGGCAAACGACCGGGTACGGTAACCCAGCCCGCGACCAGGCCCTCGCGAGCCGCCGGCGCCTTAAACGCCAGCATGCCAAACTCAATGCGTGCGTCAATCCCCGCCGGAAGCGTGACCGAGCCGGTGCCCTCGGCAACGCAGGAAAGGACTCGCTCCACATGTCGCATCTCGGGACGAGCGTCCGGATCGATGCGCTTAATCGCCAGTCGCACGATGCGCCGCGCGATTACCACCTCGGCCGCAGCAAGGCGCCTGGCATCGAGCACCAGCGCGCCCGCCGCCTCCTTACGCAGGCAGCTTCGAAACGCCTGTGCCGAAAGCTGAGACAAAAACGCGTCCTCATCGCCTAAGATCTCGCAGGCGGCGCCAATCGTCTTGCACACGCTCGCATTACGCTGTGCCACCACCGGCATTACCCGATGGCGCACGTAGTTTCGCAGATACGAGATATCCTCATTGCTCTCGTCTTCACGCCACGGCTGACCATGTACCTGTAGATAGCCCACGAGCTCGCCATGAGTTAGGTCGAGCAAGGGACGTACCACGATATTCCTCCGGCGAGGAATGCTCGATAGGCCAGCGGGGCCCGAACCCTTAATCGCGTTCATCAAAAACGTTTCCGCGCGATCCGAAGACGTGTGCGCGGTGCAGATACGAGCCGCCGTTCGCGGTGCCCCCGTCTGGGCGCAGAGCTCGCGAACATACCTCCGCGCCGTGGCATAGCGCACTTCGCGGGCCGCGGCCTCAATATTGCCCGACTCCCCATCAAAATAAGCGTGCTCCACGCACAGCGGTAAACCATATTTCGCGCAGAGCTCACGCACAAAGGCCTCGTCGCCATCGGACGCCTTGCCGCGCAGATGATGGTTTACATGCAGCACATGCAGGCGCTCGCGAGCAATGGGGGCAACACCGCGCCCGTCTTGGATATCCAGCTTTGATGTGCACGCCATAAGAAGCAGTGCCGTCGAGTCCGCGCCGCCTGATACCATGAGCACGACAGGAGCAGCCTGCTGCCTCGTTCGGGTCTCATCGACTGCCCCGGGCACGGCATGGTGTCCGTAATGCTGTGATACCGTAGGCATTTGCTTCCTCCTCTATTCGTCCGCACCCATTGTATCCTTTGGAATCTTATGTCTCGTCTGCACCTTCATATCCTTGGCAGCGGCTCAAAAGGCAACTGCGCGCTCATCGAAGGCCCCCGGGGGCTCATCATGATTGACGACGGTCTTTCTCGCCGCGAGACATTAAAGCGCATGGCAGAACTGGGACTCTCGGCAGACAACGTCTCGGCTCTTCTCATTACTCATGAGCATAGCGATCACATCAAGGGTCTCGATGTCTGGTGCAAGCACTGGCACGGTCCCCTCTTTGCCAGTAGGGGCACACTTTCGAGCAAAGAAAATCTTTCGCATCTGCCTGTCGAGGAATTCGACCCCGGTGACACCCTATCCATTGCCGGCATCCACGCGCAAACCTACTCAACATCACACGATGTCATAAATCCAATCGGCTTTCGATTCGACGCCCTCGATGATTCCATCGGCTTTGCTACCGACACCGGAGAGCTATCGAGCCAGGCCCATGAACACCCTCAAAGATTGTCGAGTCCTCGCGCTCGAAAGCAACCATGATGTGACCATGCTGCGCGAGGGAGAATATCCCCGCTTTCTTCAGGAGCGCATCCTGTCTGCAAGGGGACACCTCTCCAACGGCCAAGCCGCCGAAGCCGCGCGCGAACTTGTTACCGATCGCACCGAACAGCTCATTGCCATGCATATCAGCCAAGATAACAATCGTCCGAGCCTTACCGTCAAAAGCTATGCCAAAGCTCTAGCCGCAACCCTGGATGACGAGCTCGGCAGCTCCGCCACCCTTCTCCAAGGATCGCGAAAACTCTCGATACGCCCCGCAAGCCAGTATCGGCCAGCAACCATTCAATAGACTGTCCTAAACAGCAAAAGGGGCCGGGAATCGCTTCCCAGCCCCTTTTGCTGTCTTTTAATAGCGCAGAACACCAACGAAGTTAGTCGATGGA
>UROR01000076.1 GCA_900549535.1 uncultured Collinsella sp.
CGGATTCGCGCCTCAGGACTCAGCGCAACGCGTTGCGCTGAGTCCTGAGGCTGTTGCAATGAAAATGACAATCAAGGGTCCCAAATTGACTACTCGTGAAAGTCGCGTCTGCGCGCATGGACGGCTCGTGAGCGGGTACATGGCTGTAGTAACATAGCTTCTGTCCGCGGGCGCGCCCGCGTAATTGTGAGAAAGGAGCCCCTGTGGCTGTTAACGAAGAGCTGCTTAAGAAGGTTCTTGAAGAGATTCGCCCCAACCTGCAGGCCGACGGCGGCGATATGGAGTATGTGGGCGTCGACGACGAGGGTGTCGTCAAGCTGGAGCTGCAGGGCGCTTGCGCCGGCTGCCCCATGAGCTCGCTGACCCTGTCCATGGGCATCGAGCGCATCCTCAAGGAGCATGTGCCCGGCGTTACCCGCGTGGAGCAGGTTAATGCCTCCGGTGAGACCGACGACCTGTACGACGAGTACGCGCCGTTCTAAGATGCGAAAGCTGCGGACGGCATACTCCGCATAGACGTTACGCCCAAATATGCGGCTGCGAGCGCAAGGCCCGCGGCCGCATTTGTATGTAGGGAGTAGGAGGGTCGACATGCTCAACGACTTCTACCATATGCTTGATCCTGTCGCGATCTCGGCGGGCCCCATCACCATCTACTGGTACGGCCTGGCCTACGTGGTCGGCGCTCTGCTCACGGCGGTCGTCATGTACCGCACGCAGCGTCGCTGGGGTTTTAACATCACGATTGACGACCTGACGAGTGTCGTGGTCGGCGTGGTCTTTGGCCTCATTATCGGTGCGCGCCTGTTCTACGTCGTCTTTTACGGTGATGGCTACTACTGGGCGCACCCGCTCGAGATCTTTGCCACCAACGAGGGCGGCATGAGCTTCCATGGCGGTTTGGTGGGCGGCATTATCGGTGGCATCATCGTGTGCCGCATGTATAAGCTCGATGCCTGGACTTTGGCAGACCTTGCCGTCATAGGCGCGCCGCTGGCCTTGTGTCTGGGCCGTTGTGCCAACTTTGTCAATGGTGAGCTGTGGGGCAAGCCGACCGATCTGCCCTGGGGCGTGATCTTTGGCGGCACCGCGGGCAATATGCCGCGTCACCCCTCCCAGCTCTATGAGGCATTTCTTGAGGGCATCGTGCTCTTTTGCATTTTGCAGGTGCTCAGCCGCAAAAAGCCGCTACTGCCCCAAGGCACGTTTATGGGCGTGTTTGTGATGGGTTACGGCATCGTCCGCTTCCTCATTGAGTTTGTGCGCGTGCCCGATGCCCAGCTGGGCTATCTGCTGGGCGGCGTCATCACCATGGGTCAGCTACTGAGCCTGCCACTTGTGATTGCAGGCCTGGCGCTCATCATCTTTGCTCGTCGCCGCAACCAACCCCAGCGCATCTACCTCGACGCCTAACCACCACAAAGGGGACAGGCACCTTTGTGGTGGTTTGCTGGGCAACGATGACAGAACAATAACGTTTCCCCAGATAAAACCTGCCAAAATAAACCTGTCCCTTTTTGGCAGGTTTCTAGAAAGGCTCTTTGGACTGTGAAGGATTCCGATCTCTCCACAACGGCTGCGCGCGACGCTGCCCGCATCGTCTGGTTTAAGCGCTACCCCGCCAAGCAGACGCTCATCGCATTTTTGCTCGCGCTGTTGGCGACCACGGCGTTTTCCATCGATCCCGCCCCGGTGTCGAGCAACGCAGTCTTGGCGATTGACCCCAAAGCCTCGGGCATGCTGTACGTGTGCTACGAGGTGCTCCTCTCGTTTGCCGGCCATACCGACGCGGTCATGCTGCTTGCACTTGCCTGCCTGCTCACCTTGCCGTTTCGCTACGTGTTCTTTGGCCGTGGCGACACCTGGCGTCCATCGATCATTCTGCCGTCGCTGTTCTTCGCCATCTGCATGGTGTTCGGCCGCAGCTACGATCTCACCGACTCGGCCGAGATTGTCCTTGGCGACAAAGCCCGCATCATCTGCGCCTGGATTGGCGGCGCGGGCTGGATGCTCTTGGCGGTCGTTGCCTTCTACCTTGCCTTTGAGTGTCTAGATTGGCTGAGCTCTCGGCGCATTCCGTTTTCCGAGGCGCACTTTGGCCGCGTATGGCGTGTGACTCACGCCGTGCTCTCGGTCCATCCCTTTGCCGGGCCCTTCCTGGTGCTTATGATCGCCTGGGCGCCCACGCTCATCGCTTCGCTGCCTGGCCTTTTTATGGGAGATACGGGCGCGCAGATTCGCCAGTGGTTCAACTATCCCAACGGCACGAGCGACTATCTGCGCCTACTCAACCCCAACGTGCTGCTCAACGGGCATCATCCCGTAGTGCACACGGCCATTATCGGCTCGTGCGTTCAGCTGGGGCTTTCGCTGTTCAACAGCGCTAACGCGGGTCTTGCCATCTATACCTGCGCTCAATTTGTCATCACGGCTGCCTGCATGGCCTATTCCATTTCGTCGCTGCGCAAACTGGGCGTGAGCCTGCCGGTTCGCGGTGCGATCCTGCTGTTCTTTGCGTTTATGCCGATGTTCTCTAACTACGCGGTGTTGCTCACCAAAGACGTGCTCTTTGCCGACGCGTTCTTGGTGCTGCTGGAACAGACCGTCAAGCTCGTGGCATGTGGCCTGCCCCGTCGTGATGCCAATGCCGAGCGAGCGGGCGAGAAAGCCCCCGTGCTCTTTGCGCGCCACGACTGGCTGCTGCTCGCTCTGGGCGCCATGGGTTCCACGTTCCTGCGCAACGGCGGCCTGGTGTTTCCCCTGGCGGCATGCGTAATCGCGGCGGCGTTTTGCGTATGGGACGCGCATGTGGCTCGTCGTGCAGCCAAGCAGACTGGTGCTGCGCCTTCGGGCGCCATCCCGCGTTTCCGCTGGGTTGGCGTTCTCGCGGTGCTCGCGCTCTGCCTTGCCTCTAATATGTACTTCACCAAGGTGTTTATGCCGGCGCACGACATTACGCCTGGTTCCAAGCGCGAAATCCTCTCGATTCCGTTCCAGCAGACGGCTCGTTTCGTCCAAAAGCACGACGGCCTCAACTCGGGCGTCAACCCCAAGGTCAAGGACGACGGTACGATTGAAGAGGCGCCCTGCGACGGTTCGGTGACCGACGAAGAGCGTGCCGTGATCGACCGTGTGCTCAAGTACGAGAACCTGGGCCGCCGCTACAACCCCGACAAGTCCGATGCCGTCAAAAATTGCTTTAACGAGTACGCCTCGCAGGAGGACATCGATGCCTATTTTGAGGTATGGGCTCAGATGTTTAAGAAGGATCCCGAGTGCTATATTTCGGCGCTTATCAATAACTACTATGGTTATTTTTATCCGAGCGCGCGCGATGCCTGGGTTTACAGCACGGCGCGTAGTGCCGAGATCATGGCGCGTCCCGACAACCTCAAGTACTTCGACTTCCATCCGGTTGACAGCAACGTGGTGCGCTGGTGTGACCACCTGATCAATCTGTACCGTGTGGCGGTGCAGCGTGTTCCCTTTATCTCGCTCACCATGAGCTCGGCCACCTATGTGTGGATCATGATCGCCGTGGTGGTCTACCTGCTGCGTCGTCATTCATGGCGTGCACTGGCGATCTGGGTGCCGCTGTTGGGCGTGCTCGCCGTGTGCCTGATTGGTCCGTGCAACGGCTCGACCTACATGCGCTACCTGTATCCGGTCATCGCCTGCATGCCCTTCGCCATCGGCGCCACCGTCACCCGCAGCGACTTCCTCTGGTCCTAACTTGGTGCATTGATGTCAGGTTTCTTTGCACCAAAGGGGCCATCATCACGACGCCTTCATTTTGGGGTTTATCTCGCAGGCCAGTAGGTATATCATAACGACGTTTGTTTATATTGCCCGAGCATCTGCGCTGGGCTTTAGGTCGAAACCGATAGGAGACACGTATGTCCGGACACTCTAAGTGGGCCACAACCAAGCATCGTAAGGGCGCGCAGGACGCCAAGCGTTCCGCCCTCTTCTCCAAGCTCAGCCGCAACATCACCGTTGCTGCCCGTCTCGGCGGTGACCCGCTGCCCGAGAACAACGCCAGCCTCGCCGCTGCCGTTGCCAAGGCCAAGGCTCAGTCCATGCCTAAGGACAAGATCAAGTCCGCTATCGACAAGGCTTTTGGTTCGGGTGCTGACGCCGCCGTCTACGAGAACATCGTGTACGAGGGCTACGGTCCCGCCGGTGTCGCCGTCTACGTCGACTGCCTGACCGACAACCGCAACCGTACCGCCGCCGATGTCCGTTCCGCCTTCTCCCACGCTGGTGGCAACCTGGGCACCTCTGGCTCCGTCGCCTTCCAGTTTGAGCGCAAGGGCCAGATCGTCGTCGCCAAGGAGATCCTGGACGAGAACGCCAAGAAGGAGACCATGATCGCCAACGGTGCTGCCGGTGACGAGGATGAGTTCATGATGGCCATCGCCGAGGCCGGTGGCGAGGACTACGAGGATGCCGGCGAGGAGTGGATCGTCTGGACTACTGCCAACGAGGTCATGGCTGTCTCCAAGGCGCTCGAGGAGCAGGGCGTCCAGGTCAAGGGCTCCGAGACCACCATGGTCCCGACCACCCCGACCGAGGTCTCCGGCGCCGACGCCAAGAAGGTTCAGCGCCTCATCGACCGTCTTGAGGAGCTCGACGACGTCCAGGATGTTTACAGCACCATGGACATGACCGACGAGGTCATCGCTGCCCTCGAGGAGGAGTAGCGCTCGCACGGGTTAAGCCGTGCATATCTGGGCATAATGAAGCGAGCATGCAAGCCTCGTGGAATAGATGAGCCGGATCCGCGTGCGTAGAGCACCGGACCCGGCTCTTTTATAATGATGCGAACCGTTTTGCATTTCGAGAGCCGAGATTTGAAGGGAGCGCCACGTGCGCGTACTCAAACGAGCCCTAGCGATTGTGTATCTTGCCGCCGCCATCGTGGCGCTGGGTACGCTTGTCTGCCAGTTTTGGGGGCCGTATACGTATCGCTTTATGCTGCTGATGCGCGACCCCATGCCGCGCATTGTCGTGACGGCATGCGGCGGAGTTGTGGCGATCGGCGTGCTGGTAAGCTTCTTCCGCCTGATGTTTGCTCGTCGCGAGCCGTCCTGTGTGCATCCGGCGGGGGAGCGCAATATCGAGGTCACCCTTGCGGCGCTTTCTTCGTGTGCTAGGGCTGCTGCCGAGCGCGACGACCGCGTGATGGTCGAGCATGTCGAGGCCCGCGTCCAAGGCTCCGACGATTCGCACGTCCGATTTAAGGTCGAGGCTATCGCGCTTGACGATAAGGACGTGGCATCTCTGGCTACCGCGATGCAGCAGCGCATCGAGGAAGCTTGCGACACCATGCTCGGCACGCCGGGTACGACCACGCGCGTCCGTTTTTTGCCGTCCAAGACTACCGTCCAGACCGTGGAGGTTTCCGGTGAGTGATACCAATCAAGATAAGACCGCTCGTACGCCGCGCCTGACGATTGACCAGAGCGCCACGCCGGCGAGCGAACCTGTTGATTCCAAAGCAGAGGCAACCGAGTTACAAGACGCGGCAGCCGCGGATTTTGACGAGGCTATGGGTCTCATCAAGGGTACGGGCGCTGCCATCTGGAGCTATGCTGTGCGTCATCCCAACACCACGCTCGGCGCCGTCGCTGGCTTTATCCTCGCCGTGTTGGTTCTCACGTTGGGCCTGTGGGACACGCTCGTCATTGCATTCTTCGTGCTGATCGGCGCTGTGATCGGCCAGATTCGCGACGGCGAGAACGGGATCGTCAACTTCTTCGGCCGTCTGTTTAGTGGCCGCTAATATGTATTCGACTGTCGCATCCGCGGCAGGCATAAGGAGGAACCATGGCTTTTAATACGAAGGTCGACGTAGCCGATACCGAGCTCGAGACAGACGAGGCCGTCGCCGCCGAGGCCGAGGGCGTAACGTTCGAGGATGATGCGCTCGTCGAGGCCGAGTCCGATGTGGATGAGGATGACGAGGAAGCGGACGAGTCCGAGGACTCGCTGACCTATTCCAACGGCGTGATCGAGAAGATCGTTGCCATGGCCACCCGCGAGGTTCCGCACGTTCTGGGCATGAAGGGTAACCTCATGCACTTTGTGCAGGAGCAGTTTGGTGCTGAGAATCTGACCAAGGGCGTGACGGTCGAGGTCACCGATGACAATCGCGTGGTCGTCAACATCTCCGTCATTATCGAGTACGGCGCCTATGCGCCCGCGATTTTCGACGACGTTAAGGCGCGCGTGACCGAGCGCCTTGCCGCGATGACCGGCCTTGAGGTGGCGGGCGTCAACCTGCGCATCGAGGACGTCATCACCCCCGAGGAGTACGAGCACCGCACCAGCCAGCACGAATAACCTTCCAAAAAGGGACAGGTTTGTTTTGGCAGGTTTTATCTGCGAAAACGTTAAACGGCCGACCGCGCAAGCAAAAGCGTGGCCGGCCGTTATTTGTATGCCCCCCCGATGTAGGCATACCGCTCGTCTAGCTAGGGGTTGCAATCGTCGCGTTCCGCGTTACCCTAATGGGCGCATTGTTTCCAAATTGTTAACGAGGGGTTGCCGTAATGGCTGACGAGCACGAAACAGAAAGCAAGGCATGGGCGATTGAGGCCGCCGCGGCAGAGGCAGCATCGCGTGCTGCCGAGGAGATGCATCGTCCTCCCGTGGTGCCGATGGAGCGCGTGGTCGATCGCACCGATATCGAGCGCGGCGAGCGTGCCGGTCAAAAGCGCAGCCAGGAGCCGGGCTTCCCGCGCTTTTTTGCCGAGCTCAATCTGGGCCTGATTCTTACGGCCTTCGCCATCGTTGCGTTTAAAACCCCTAATCACTTTGCTTTTGGCGGCACCTCGGGCGTGTCGGTCATTCTGTCCACGCTGTTCCCGACCCTGCCCGTCGGCGTCTTTATGTGGATTATTAACGCGGTTCTCGTCGTTTTGGGCTTTATCTTTTTGGAACGCAAGGCAATCCTGTGGAGCGTCTTCGCCTCGTTTGCGCTGTCCGCCTATGTTTCGCTGTTTGAGCTCTTTATTCCGACCGATGTCTCGATGACGGGCGATATGTGGCTCGACCTGTGCTTTGCCGTGATACTGCCGGCGCTCGGCAGCGCCATCGTCTTTGATATTGGCGCCTCGACGGGCGGCACGGACATCCTCGCCATGATCCTCAAGCGCCGCACCACGCTCGAGATTGGCCGCGCGCTGCTGTTGGTCGATATCGGCATCGTTGCCATCGCGGCCTTCTTGTACGGCCCGCGCGTCGGTCTGTATTGCGTGCTTGGCCTGTTTGCCAAGACGCTTGTGGTCGACAAAGCCATTGAGAGCATCCATCTTCGTAAGGTCTGCACGGTCATTTGCTCCGAACCCCTTAAGGTCGAGGAGTTTATCGTCAAGCATCTCAACCGCACGGCGACCATCAGCCGGGGCTACGGTGCCTTCTCGGGCAAGTGTGTGACGGTGATCATGAGCGTGCTGAGCCGTCGCGAGGCCGTGCAACTGCGCCGCTATGCGCGCGAAGTCGATCCGGGTGCCTTTATCACGATCGTCGACAGCTCCGAGATCGTCGGCAAGGGCTTCCGCGGAACGAACTAGCACAGACGTATTCAACGAACCGCCTGCTGGCGCCGTGTACCTTGCAAATCGGTCATCTTTGAGTATTTGACCCCACATTGGGCAATAATGATGCTAAAGACATCGTTTGCGATCCAAGTGATTCGTTCAAGATACGAAGGGATGATTCTATGTTCTGCTCGCAGTGTGGCGCCCCCATGGGCGATAACGACAAGTTCTGCGGCGTGTGTGGCGCTCCTAATGCCGGTGCCGCTGGCCCCGCTCCCCAGGGACAGCCTCAGCCCCAGCAGTTTGTTCCGCAACCGCCCGTGGCGAATGCGCCAAAGGGCTGTGTGGCTCAGGCGTTCCAAGATATGACTAAGACTCCGGGCGTGCTTCAGCGTGTATGCCAAATCGCGTTTTTGCCGGCGCTGATTTGCGTTGTGTCGGTGCTCGTGCTGTTTATTCCCGTTATTGGCGGCATTGCGGCTGCCATCGGCTTTTTGGCAGCTTGCATTGCGAGTGTGTGCGGTTCCGGCTTTGGTATCGAGTGGGGCCGTGATCTGTCGCTCAAGGTCGATGACGGCATGGACCGTCCGCTGATGCGTTCCACGTCGTTTGGTCTCGGAGTCTTTTCGAGCGTTATTTCGGTCGTGCTCGAGGTTATCGCTGCCATTCCCGTTATCGGTGTAGTGCTTTCGCTGGCGGAGGGCGCGGTAATTGGCGCCGCAGGCTCGTATTCGTATTACGGCTCTTATGCGCTCGAAGCTGCGCTGTTTGGCTCGCTTGGCCTGCTTGTCCTGGCGCTAATTGCCTCGGCGATTCTGGGTGTCTTCTTTAAGATGTTCGCCGACATTGCCGTGATGCACTTTGCGGTGACCGGGCGCGTCGAGAGCGCGTTTTCGCTCGATAAGGTCTGGGCGGCCTTTAAGCACAACAAGACCAAGCTGTTCTGTGCTTCGTTCCTTCCCGAGTTTTTGACGGGCCTGGTTTCCAACGCCATTACGTGGATCTTGACAGCTGTCTTTGGTGCCATCGCCGGAATTGGCGCGTACGGCCATTACTATCGCCCCACGGGTATCGAGGCGATTGTTACCGCCGGTGGTGTCACGCTCGTATTGTTCCTGGTGCTGATTGCATTCGTCACGGTGTTCCTTACGGTCTTTGGCAAGATGCTCAAGCACCGTGCCGTTGGCTATTGGGCTGCACGTTATGCAAGCGAATGGGCCGATGAGGACAAGGACGACGTTTTGACTTTTGTGCTCCCGGGTGAGAAGAAGCCTGCTCCTGCGGGATTCAATCCCACGGCAGCCACTGGTGCTGCGCCTGCCCCGGCGCCCGCGCCTGCACCTGCCCCGGCACCCGCGCCTGCCCCTGCCCCGGCACCTGCTCCTGTCCCCGCACCGGCGTCCGAGGCGACGCCTGCGGAGCCCGATTGGGATGCCGTTGCCACGCCGGCGGATGAGCCGGGCGATAATCCTGCTGCCGAAAACAATCAAACCGAATAGCCGGTCGAGGCGCCCTGGGCAACTGAGCCCGGGGTGCCTTTTTCTACTGCGAAAGCAAGAAAATGCCTGGGAAAACGGTTGCAGCAAAATTTCTCGGAAATTGGTCAATGTTGCGCAACAACGTCGCGGCTATTGTTGAGAACGTAGACGTGTAAGGTTTGAAGGCGTGCGACGCCTTAGGAAAAGGAGAGGCTCATGTTCTGTCCCACTTGTGGTTCTCCCATTTCGGATGATGCCAAATTCTGCCCTGTTAGCTGATCCGCCCTAGGTCCC
>UROR01000077.1 GCA_900549535.1 uncultured Collinsella sp.
CAATCTGACGTTCAACTTCAAGGGCGCGACCAGAAGGTCAGCGCCCTTTCGTTTCACGTCACCTTGTCTCAAATGCGACTCGCTCGCTGGCGATGCCAAAACATCGGCGTTTTTGTTGTCGGGACGGCAGTTAGTAGTCGTCGAGTAGTCATTGGTGCTCAGCGGCAGTCCCCATTGCACCAAGTGGCGTGTGCCGTTAAGCGGAGAGGCGTATTGTTGACCCATCGTTTGTGCATACAATGGCTATTGGCTTGCTGCGGTGAAGGCTTGTCCGCTCCGCAGCTTTTTTCTACGGTTAAAGGAGTATGTATGTCCGTTGAGGTCATGAGGACTGTGATCGAGGCCGCCGAGGGCCGCGTGCCCGTCGACACGCTGTTTACCAATGCACAGATCGTCGACGTGTATGGCCAGCGCGTGGCGCCCGGTAGCGTTGCCGTCAAGGACGGTGTGATCGTCGGCGTGCTCTACGATGGTCGCGACGATGCCGCTGGCACCTATGAGGCAACTGAGGTCATCGACTGCCAGGGTCGCTATCTCGCTCCCGGTTTTATTGACGGGCATCTGCATATCGAGTCTTCGAACATCCGTCCCGCCGAGTATGCTCGCATGGCCGCGACGCGCGGTACTACCACCGCCATTGCCGACAGCCACGAGATTGCTAATGTGGCGGGCCTGGACGGCCTGCGCTTTATGATTGAGGACGGCCGCCGCGCACCCATCTCCATCAAATACATGATGCCTTCGTGCGTGCCCGCGCTGCCCGACGAGCAGGCCGGTGCCGTTATTTCTGCTGCCGATATGCAGGCGTTTTTTGCCGAGCATCCAGGCGATGTCTTTGGTCTGGGCGAAATGATGAACCTGCCGGGCGTCTTTATGGCCGACCCCGAGACTTGCGCTCGCATCGATGCTGCCAACCAGACGCCGTCCAAGCAGGTTGACGGCCACGCGCCGCTCGTTGCCGGCAAGGACCTCAACGCCTATGCCGCGGCGGGTATTATCGCCGACCACGAGTCGACGATTCCCGAGGAGGCGCTCGATAAACTGTCCCGCGGCATGTATGTGATGCTGCGTGAGGGCACGTGCAGCCACGATCTGGCCAATTTGTCCCCGATGCTGCTGGAAAACCCCGCCCGCGCCCGCCGCTGCTGCTTTGCGACCGACGACCGCGCTCCCTCCGACGCGCTTTCGACCGGCATGATCGACAACGCCTGCCGCGTGGCCATCGAGGCCGGCGTCGACCCGGTGGTCGCCATCTCTATGGCGTCCCTTTCCACGGCTGAGGCGTTTGGGCTAGATCACGGCTGCCGCGACCCGCACGAGCTACGCGGTGCAATCGCCCCGGGCAAGCGCGCCGACCTGCTGCTGCTCGATGACCTGACGTTTGCCAAGGCTCCGCATCGTGTTTATGCCGCCGGTGCCCTGGTGGCGCAGGATGGCACCTTTGTGGGCGAGGTCGCACCCGAGACGGCCGAGGTCGCAGCGCTTGCCGATGAGCTGCGTGCTTCCGTTAAGCTGCCGAAGCTTTCGCTTGACGTGTTCGATTATGCCTTTAAGCCGGGCGAGGCCGTTATCGATGTTATCCCGGGTATGGCTATCACGGGTATGGCCCGCCCCGAGAGCGCCGAGGACTTGCGCCGCATTATGCTGATTGAGCGCCATGGCCGCGGCGTGTCGCTGCAGGCCGAGGGCGCCGATGGCGACGGCCCCGCTGGCCTGGGCCTGGTCGGCAAGCATATCGGTCGCGGCTGGGTGCGCGGTTTCACCATCACGGGTGGCGCCATTGCCTCCACGATCGGCCACGACTCACACAACGTGTGCGTGGTGGGCGACAATGCGGCGGATATGATGGCTGCCGTTGAGGCCGTGGGCCAGGGCGGTCACGTACTGGTGCGCAACGGCGAGGTCGTGGCGCGCATTCCGCTGGCGCTCGGTGGTCTTATGAGCGAAGGCACGGCAGAGGACGTTGCCGCACAGCACGACGACTTTATGGTCAAGGCGCGCGCCATGGGTATTGAGCCGCCGCTCGACCCCATCATGGGCATCATCTTCCTGCCCCTGCCGGTCATCCCGACGCTCCGCATTCGCCCCGAGGGCATGTTCGACGTTACAACCTTCACCATCGCCGACTAGTCATCGGGGACGTTCTTAAACGACTAGTCGTTGGGGACATTCTTTGGCGGGCCGCCTGACGTCGCGACCGTGGGGCCTCTGGCATGTGTGAGCTATTTGCCAGGTCCTTGTAACGTTTACGCCCGCGGAGTCTTATTTGAGCTCCCTTTGGGTACGTTGGAATCGGATACACGTTCGATTCCAACAAGCCCGAAGGGAGCTTTTCTATGTTTAAACTGATTGCATCCGATATGGACGGCACACTGCTTGACGAAAACGGCCAGGTGCCTCCCGAGACCTACGAACTGATTCTGGCGCTACACGAGCATGGTGTGCATTTCGCTGCATCGTCAGGTCGTCGCTACGATCGCTTGTGCGAGTTCTTTGCGCCCGTTCGCGACAAGATGGACTTTGTCGCCGCTAACGGCGCTCAGGTCTACGCCGACGGTAAGATGGTAGACCGTGAGGTGTATTCCCACCTGGCGATTCGAAGGCTCGCCCAAGCCGTCAGGACGTTTCCCAATCTGCATCTTGCGCTCTTTGACCGAACCAAGTCCTTCCTGCTCGATGACGAGTGCAAGTTCGTGCGTGAGGTCGATAAGGACCTTCCCAATGCCGAGCGCATTTGGGAGCTGCCCGATCCCAGCGTAAATATCATCAAAGCGAGTATCTTTTGCGACGACAGTGCGGTTATGGACAGCGCGTACGTGCTACAGCGCGAACTTGGTCAGCTCTTTACTTTTGCGCCTTCGGGCAACGCGTGGATTGATGCCATGCAGCCTGGTGTGTCGAAGGCCTCGGGTATCGCGCAGCTCGCGGAGCATTACGGCATTGGTCGCGACGAGGTCATGGCGTTTGGCGACTCGATGAACGACTACGAGATCATTCGCTTTGTCGGCACGGGCTGCGCGATGGAAAACGCGCGCCCCGCGCTTAAAGCGGTGGCCGATCGCGTCGTAGGCTGCAACCGCGGCCACGCCGTTCAGCATGAGCTCCGTCGCGTGCTGGAGAGTCTCTCCTAATCCGGCAGATGGGGACGTTCCTTTTCTGCCGACAGTGGGGGACAATCCTTGCAGCTTTTTGCGAAGAGTGTCCCCAACGACTAGTCGTTTAAGAACGTCCCCAATGACTAGGCGAGGGCGGCCATGAGGGTGCTGGCGACGCCGTCGTGGTCGTTGTCGTATTCGGTAATGGCGTCGGCGGCCTCGCAATCTTCGGGCTCGGCGTTGATCATGGCCATGCCATGGCCCGCTGCCTGCAGCATGGGGATGTCGTTGATGTTGTCGCCGAACGCCCAGGCGTCGGCGAGACGCTCGCCCAGATGCTCGCACAGCCACGTGAGGGCCGTTCCCTTGGTGGCGCCCTCGCCCATGACCTCGATATTCATGGCGTACGAACGCGTGACCTCAATGCCTCCGAGCGTGTCGAGCTCCGCTGCGATGGCGTCGCGATCGGCCGGGTCGTGCCAGTACATGGCGATGCGTTCGAGCGTCTCGACCTCGTCGATCTTGTTGTCGATATCCATGTCGATCGGCGTTCGTGTGCGCTTGAGCGAAGCCGCGATGTGGGGGTCGCCGCCGCAGAATTCGTCCAGGCGCGTGTAGAGCGAGCGGGGGAGGAAGCACTGTCCGTCCGCGAAGATATCGAAGGTCACATCGTGACCGGCGGCAATGCTATGGACGCGGTGGGCGATGGCGCGGTCGAGCGGTCGGCTCAAAATGCGCGTAGCACGTGAGGTATCGGTGGGCGTACCGTCGTCGAGCTGCCAGACGCTGGCACCGTTGGCACAGACCGCATAGTGTACGGCGGGGTGGGCGAGGATGGGCTCAAAGATGCCCGACAGCGGGCGCCCCGTGCAGGGCACAAACTCAATACCGCGGCGTGCAAGCTCGTCGAGCATCGCCCAGGTGGCGTCGCTCATCTGCTTATCGGTCGTCAGCAGTGTTCCATCCATATCGGAAAACACAATCATTTGATGCAGCCCTTTCTACTGGCATAAAAAGCGTGGCCGAGGGCGGTGATGCCCTGGCCACGCTCGGGTTCTATAACGGTCCGCGTCCTAGCGATCGGCGAGCGGCTTATACTCCAGCGGCTCGATAACCGGGCGATACGCGGGACGGATGATGCGGTGCGCGCAGAAGAGCTCTTCCATGCGGTGTGCCGACCAGCCGGCCATGCGGGCGACGGCGAACAGCGGCGTAAAGAGCGTCTCGGGCACACCGAGCATCTTGTAGATAAAGCCCGTGTACAGGTCGATGTTGGCGCAGATAGGCTTGGTCATGCCGTGGTCGCGCATCACCTGCGGGGCCAGGCGCTCGATGCGCTCGATGAGCGCGAACTCCTCGCCCAAGTCCTTCTTGGCGGCAAGCGAGCGCGCGTAACGGCGGCAGACCTCGGCGCGCGGGTCGCTCAGCGTGTAGACGGCGTGGCCCATACCGTAGATGAGACCCGTGCCGTCGAAGGCCTGCTTGTCGAGGATCTTGCCCAGGTAGGCCGCGACCTCGTCCTCGTCCTCCCAATTGGAGACATGCGCACGGATGTCCTCGTGCATGGACACGACCTTGGCGTTGGCGCCGCCGTGGCGCGGGCCCTTGAGCGAGCCGATGGCCGCGGCGTAGGCGGAATACGGGTCGGTGGCCGAGGAGGACAGCACGCGGCAGGCAAACGTGGAGTTGTTGCCGCCGCCGTGCTCTGCATGCAGCATGAGCATCACGTCGAGCAGCATGGCCTCATCGCGGGTGAACGCCATACCGCCGCGGAGCACCTGTAGGATGGTCTCGGCGGTGGAGAGGCCGGGTGTGGGGTGCGGTACATGAACCTCGGAGCCGCGAAGCTTGGCGACCGAGGCCATGTGTGCGAAGGCGGCGATGCGGGGGAGACGGGCGAGCATGGAGATGGCAACGTCGATCTCATGCTCGGGCGTAATTACGTCGGGCTCGGCGTCGAAGGCGTAGAGCAGCAACACGGCGCGCTGGAGCACGTTCATGATGCTCGACGAAACCGTGGTCATGGGGAACTCTTTGACGTATTCGTCGCTCAGATGCCTAAAGGCGCCCAAGCGCTCGCAAAAACCGTCGAGCTCCTCTTTGTTGGGCAGCGAGCCCGTGATAAGCAGATAGGCGACTTCTTCGTAGCCATAGCGATTCTCGGCCTGGGCATTGTTGACCAGATCCTCGATGCTATAGCCGCGCAGCGTGAGCTTGCCCTGGTCGGGTACGACCTTGCCGTCGACCTTGTTGTAGCCGTGCACGTCCGAGATGCGGGTAAGGCCCGCGACCACGCCCGAGCCGTCGGCATTACGCAGGCCGCGCTTGACGTTATGCTCGACGAACAGACCCTCGTCATACGGATTAGTCGGCATGCCGTGGTAGAGGTTTTCGCTCTCGGGCGAAATCTGGCGGCTCGCCTCATAATCCAAGACCAGGCGGCTCAGATGGTCATCGAAGCGGTAGTAGATTTTCTTGGCGTCGTAAGCCATGCGCGCTCCTCTCGGGGCCGTGTGGGGGCGGCGTGCTTGGGTGCAGATGCGCCGGCCTGTTCCCGCACGGCTTGCTCGCTACAGGCGGTACATAAAGTTGAAGACGTCCTCGCGCTGGATGGACACGTTGACGCCCGAAAGCTCGCCGGCCTCGGCCAGGGCCTTCTGCAGCTCGGCGAAGTCGAGCTTGGACTCGGCGGTGTCGGCCAGCATGGTCATGGTGAAGATGCCCTCGATAATGGACTGCGTGATGTCGCGGATGTCGACGTTGGCCTCGCCTAGGACACGGGTGACGCCGGCGACGATGCCGGGGCGGTTCTTGCCAAGGACGGTGATGACGATACGGGAGGACGAGATCTCGGCCATGGGAAACCCTTTCGCGTGATTGCGGCGCGCGCGGGGCGCTCCGCTACGGTACAGTGTTCATCATTGTACCTGTCTGGCGCAAAAAAGGCGCGCTCGCTGCGGCGTTACATGCCTGCAACATGAGCGTAAGGGGGAAGGCCGTACGGGGAAGAGCCGTCTGGCGCGTGTCCGGCTCGTGTTGGGTTGATTTCCGATCTCAGCCGAACACATTGAGCGGACAGGCCGTTCCCGCAGTCAGCCGAACGCCTCCGACGGCTGATTCCGAACTGGAAGCGGAGGGCATCCCCGCCCTTCGGTAGGGGATACCGCTCCGCGGCGCATGCCGCGGGCGGCGCCCCTATCGGACCACCGTGACCTCAGTTGGGATGGGCCCAGCACTGCCGCGTACTCGGTGAGCTAGAGCCAACTGTTCGTCTTCACGTCGCGTATGGCGATATTTCGGTCGTCCGGCTCGGTGATGCCGTAGCCGAACGCCTGGAGCGTCTCGATGGACTCCTGGATCCTCTGTTGGAACATGGGGCCCGGATCGACCCTCGGCCCGAGGTGCCCGCGCCAAAGGCACGGCGTGGCGCGCAGCATGTTATGGATTTTGGAGATGGGCTCGATGTCGGCGTAGACGTTGAGCGTCGCCATGGCGTCCTTGTGGCCGAGGATCGATTGGAGCGCCTTGATATCGCCGCCTTGGCGGATCCACTGCGTTGCGAACGTGTGGCGAAGGCCGTGGAACGTGATCAGCTCGTCGTTGGTGCCCATGAGGCCGTTGGTCTCCGAGAACGTCTTGAACGCCCTGCGGATATAGCTTGTCGTCGCGAAGGTCGCGCCCGGCTCCGACAGGATGTAGCAGTCCCCGATCTCGACCGCCCCGGTAAGGCCGCGCAAGCGCAGCTTTCCGCAGTCGATCTCGTGGGTCTCCTTCAGGAAGGGGAGTAGGCCGACCGGGTCGATGGGGATACCCCTGGCGTCATGGGTCTTGGTGTCCTTGATGAACGAACCCATTCCCTTCGCGTACGCCACCGAGTGTCTGATCGAGATCAGGCCCGACTCGAAATCCACATCGCACCACCGAAGGCCGCAGACCTCGCCGATTCGCATCCCCGTGTGCAGGGCGAGTACGACCGCCCTCTAATCCTCGGCGGACCAATCGAGTCCGAACTCCTTTCGGGCATCCTCTTCGCTCATGACTTCGAGAAGGTCTCCAGGTTGGCAACGAAGGGCGAGGCATAGCTGCTCGAGCGTGTTGAAACGAATGCCGCGAATATGCCCTTTTTTAATACGGGACAGGTTCACGGGCGTGGTTCCAATCCTTTCGGCAAGTTCGTTCGAGGAAATCTTTCGCTCGGCCATGATCTTGTCGAGGCGAACAATTACGGGCATGACGTTTCCTTACGCAATCTCGTCGGAGTCGAGGTACAGCTCTCGAGCGTACAAGAAGAGCTGGGAGAGCATGAACAAGACGATGCCGAGAACCAGAGAGGTCCAGTCGAATGATGAAGCGATCTCTTGGGTGCCGACGGTCCCCTCGCCGCCAAACATCGAGACGGAGGCTTCGAGTGAGCCGGCGTAGAGGCTGGTGGCAGCTTGAACAATGAAGAGAATGCCGAGCACCTTCAAGCATGTCGCAGACCCTTTCTTGAAGGGGTCTGCGCTCTTGATCGTCCACACGAGAACGGCGCTGAGGATGGTCGTAGCGATACCGATGACGGCAGGGGCCAATGTCGAGATCGCAAGGGCTGGATACGCGGGGGAGTCTGCAATTACAGGGTTGTTGAGCACTTCGATTGCTGGCATTAAGGAGAACGCCACTTGTGCGATGGCGGTGATGCAAAGGGCTGTAGAGGCTATCGCACACGCGATATGGAAGGAATGAAGCCGGGGAGTGCGATTGTCAGAACTCATAACAACCTCCGAAGAATTTAAAAATCTCAGGTTACTTTTTAACAGTTTATGTTAAATTGACTTTGCCGACAAGTAATAAGGGCCGAGCATTTTGTTCGGCCCCTCTGTTCCGACTGGATGAGGTTAAGGTTGGCGATGAATATGCTCAAAATCTCGAAGGCGATCTTTAGGTCGCTTCTCTCCTCCAGGTCGCTCTGTGTTGTCGTTGTTGCGTTGATGGTTCTTTGTGCTTTGCCCGTCTTCAGGAGCGCGGCTGGCATCGACGGACGGGTTGAATACCTCGAGTCGGGAATAACCCGTGTTGAGCAGGAATTGTCAGCATCCTATGCGGATGCGCTTGTGAATGCGGGGGAGGAGGGCGTCTATACCTCTTCATCAAGCATGCCCGCGCTTCTGTACCCTCTTGCCGCGGGGCGTCTTGTCTTGGCGCCGCTCTCTCCTCTGCTTCCGTTTCTGCAGGTATCGGATGGAGCGTACTCCTTTTATGACGGATCGAAGGAGTACTTGCTATGGGCCGCAAGGGCCGTTGCCGTTTCGTTCCTTGCCGCGCGTCTTAACAAACGTGAAAAACTCATCATCCAGGCACCGATGGGTGAGCTGGGCAGGCTTGTTGCATCGAGCGTATGGGCGAGTGTTTTTGCGATGCTTGCCGTCTTCGCCGTCAATCTTCCAGGGATAATCGCCGCACTTGTGAAGAATGGCCCGGGCTCGCTGTTCTATCCGATAGGCTACGTTCAATATGCGACTCCGGTTATCAAACCGGCTTGGCTGGTGTTCGCACAGACGGCCATCTTGCAATTCTTGGTGGCGGCGTTCATCTCGCTCGTCGTTCACCTTGCCGTGAAGATTGCCAATAACCCTACGCTTGGAATCGTGTTCGTATGTGCCCTGATGGGGGCGACGATGGTTCCCGGGTATTACGGAAGATCCATCGCTTTACGTGAGTTCGCCCTGTTGAATCCCCTTACGTATGCGAACACTGAGTTGACCGTCGGCGCCTATAGCCCGTACCCGACAACGCAGATAGTGAATCTGCCTGGACTTTGCTTCGAGCGTGGCGCGATTACCCTCGTATGCGCAATCGGGATCGAGGTGCTGGCAATTAGCCTGCTTTGCGTTGCTGGAAAGAGCGGCTGCGCGCGCCCGATGTCCCCGATTTGTCTTGAGAGAGGTTCCTTCACCGCATCGAGAACGACAGCCCGTTCGAGCGCTTGTGCCTCCGCCGTTGCATACGTAAGAACGATGGGGAAGCTGCTCCTGCATTCTCCTGCCCTCGCCGTATGCGCGATTGCAATGTCGACGGCGATGCTGGCCCCGGCTCTGGTCGAGGTGTTTCCTGACGCTGGTGACGTTTCCGCTGTTCGGTATAGGGATGGGGAGCTCCGTTCAATAGATCGGTATCTAGAGCAGGACGCTGCGAATATGG
>UROR01000078.1 GCA_900549535.1 uncultured Collinsella sp.
GCCCGCAGCAAAGGCGTCGATGCCATTCGCCTCGAGCGCGACCTTCGTAAGGTCAAGTGCGCTCGAGCCGGACGTCACCACATACTGCGCGTTATCGACCCAAGTCTGAGTCTTGCCCTGGGCATCGCGACCAATGACGGTCACATTTGCGGCAACCTGGTCCTTAACGACAGGGGACGAGCTACCAGCCGTATAGGCAAACTCAATCTTCTGCCCCTGGGTGAGCTTGACGCTGCTCGCGCCAACCGAGGAAGACGCGCCGTCGACGAACAGCTGCCAGAAGGCATAAGTCGTCGGATCGTAGGCAAGCGTGCGGCCATCGCTCGGGGATGTGATGCTTTCGAGGTAGAAACCGTATGCCGTGTTCGGTTCGTACTTCGCCTTGAAGCCTGTCTTCTCCTGCAGCTTAATGAAGGCATCCGCAGCCGTCGCGCCATCGTCGAGCTTGAGCTGCGTAGGTGCCACCCAGGTCTGAGCCTTGCCGTCGGCATCGGTGCCGATAATCGAGAACGAGACCTCGACTTGCTTCTTGGCGACATCGCCGGTTTCTGTCGGGCTCTCTGTCTGGACGGCAGTCGCGGCGGCAGATCCTGCTTGGCCAGCGGATGCCGTCGAAGACTGCTCGCTCGCGGCAGGGTTCTCCCCCGTCGCCGGGCCATCGTCGCCAGCTGCCGCCCCAGAAGAGCCGCCACAAGCTCCGGGCGCGCTCCCAGAATCCGAAACCTCGGCGCCGCTCTGCTCAGCGGCACCGCCCGCAAGCGCTGCGTCCTCACTCGGCGTCGCAGCCTGAGCCACAGCCTCGGCAATGCCCTCGGCGCCCTCGGCCCACAGCTGAGCCGGCGTGGTGCCAAAGGCCATCGCGAAGGCCAGGAATGCCACCAGACCGCGCTTAGCTACACCGCGTGCAATCGCGCCACGGCGATGCAACGAGGCGCACTCACGCTCGTCCTCAAACATATCCATTTGTCCCCCATTGTCTGTACTTGGAGCGTTGCCTTGAGGCTGCCCCACGTCATCGCGCATGTTGCGCTCGAGTTCCCCCATCGGGGTCCCCCTTCCCTCCAGAGCCCTATGCACGCCGGCGGCATACGCCGCAGCCGCATGCAAGATGGGAGGCGATCCGACTTAACCTTAACGGCTCAGGCGCGTCGTCCGATCTGCGACGCGAACATCCCGAGCCAAGAGGAATTACGGTTACTGGTACAGCCGGGGACTTGCACCCCGATTCTCCCAAACGCGCAGGAAAACCGCGCATTCGTGCGTCTCCGCACCACCATCTATGCCATCGATTATTACCGTCAGTATGGTATCACGCAAAAGGGCCTCGCACGCAGGCGAAGCCCAAGGTAAAAGCTATTATTTGCGATAGGAAAATACGGTGACCGCAGCCCCTAGTGCTTGCCGCCGTGACTGTTGAGCCAGATATTGCGGCCCAGCATAAGCGCCAGCACCAACGCGCTCACGTAGCCCAAAAAGCCAATGACCGGAATGCCAAACACAACCGGCTCGATGCGCGCGTAGTACACCACCGACGAGCCGATAAACAGGCCGGCAATCACAATTGCCATCGACATGCGGTCGATAATTCCACCCAGCTGTCGCAGCGCCTTATCGCTGCTCATGATCTGCGTGTTCACCTTAAGCTGGCCGCGCGTGAGCATGCGCGACGCCAAGCCCAGATACTCGGCCGCCTCGAGCGAGCCTTTTGCTGCGCGATAGCTGCTCGCGGCAAGATCGCGCCCCATTTCGCGGACGCGCACATAGGTGCTCTTCTCGTTTTTGATGTGCGTCTGGATGATCTGGCGTCACCATGCCACGGGCGAACATCGTCACCACACTCGGCAGCTCAACGTCATTTTTGCGTGCCAGATTGAGCAGCGAGGTCAAAAACTCGCCGATATCCAGATCCTTCAGGTCAAGGCCCGCAAAGTCTGCGACGATAAAGTCCAAATCGGACAAAAAGGCCGAATGATCGAGCTCAGCCGAGTCGCCGCGCGTCACGGCAAAGCGCATGAGCGAATCCTTGAGCTTGGGCACGTCACCCTCGGCCACGGCGAAAATCATGTCCTTGACGATACCGCGATCGTGACTCGACATGCGTCCGACCATGCCCAAGTCGATAAAGTAAACGATGCCGTCCTTGAGAATAATGTTTCCCGCATGCGGGTCCGCATGGAAAAAGCCGTCGTCGAGCACCTGCGTCGAGTAGTCCTCGACGATCGCGGCGCCGATCTTTTCCAAGTCATAACCCTCGGCTGCCAAACGCTTGGGATCGGCGATAGAGATGCCGTCGATGTAGTCCATGACCACCACGTGTTCGGTGCAAAGGTCCAGGTAGGATTTGGGACACGATACGCCATGCACGCTTTTGTGGAAGTCATAGAAATCGTTGAGGTTTTTGGCCTCGGCCAAAAAGTTGGTCTCTTCGCGAAACGAGGTCCACAGCTCTTCGACCACGCCATGCAGATCCACAAACTGATCGGTGTTGACAAACTTGGAAACGATGCGCACCACCGAGCGAATGATGTCGATGTCCTGCGCCATCACCTGCTGCGCACCGGGGCGCTGCACCTTAACGGCCACGTCCTCGCCGGTCACCAGGCGGGCGCGGTGCACCTGCGCGAGCGATGCGCTACCAAGCGGATTAGGGTCGATCGCATCGAACATCTCTCCCAGGCGCAGGCCGTATTCTTCTTCCAGACAACTGAGTACGACCTCGTACGGCACCGGCTCCACGTCGGACCGCAGACGACGCAGCTCGTCGCAAAAGCGTTGCGGCAGAATCTCGGACCGGTTGGCCAGAATCTGCCCCATCTTGACGAACATGGGGCCGAGTTCCTCGAGCAGGCGGCGCAAACGAACCGGCGTGAGGTTATCCCACACGCGGTACTTTTTGACCAGGCGAACAATCTGCCCGATGCGCTCGCGGCGACCCGCCGGCGTGAGCTGGTATTCTTCATCCGGCGCCATCGCGTCGGGCTCCTCGGGGACCATATCGACAGCGCGCGGCTTCTTGCGAGCTCCCGAGACGGCGGCATCGACCTCATCGACAACCGCCGCCTCGTCACCCAAGGGATCTAGATTGTTGTAATCGGTGGTGGAATCTGCCATCTACGCTGCTACTCGGCCTCTTCGGTACCCTTCGCATCGTCGGGCTCAACGGACTCAACGGGCACCGAGGTCACGTTGTCCTCGACCGAATCGACGATGTCGCGCACATGGGCCAGGAAAGCCGTGCGCTCGGGGGCGGTCATAACGCGGACGCGGGCAAGGATGAGCTCGTCGAGCACGCGCTGGGCCGCGGTCTCGCCCTGCATGCCCAAGCGCTCGGTCAGATCGGAGATGGTACCGCCGGCCTGCTCGAACATGTCGGACACACTGCGGGCGATATCGGGGGTGGCGGTGTCCTTGCGGACCTGCTCGCCCTTGGTGTTAAGGTCGTCGAGGACCTTCTTGCCGCCATAGACAGCAAAGGCGGCAGCGCCAAAGCCCACGTTAATGGCGCCGTTAACAAGCTGATCGAGTTTCATAACCATGGTTGTCTCCAATCACAAACAACTGCATTGGCGTTCTTGTACCCAAGATTGAGTGAAAGCGACAAAGCGTTTTAGCGCTATTCGATCGACGGGAAATCCCTACCTCACGTTATCGTTCATCGCGAAAGAGTTCTTCATGGCGCAGCTCGTGGTGTAGAGCACCTTGCCCAGTAGAGCATCGGTCTCTACGCGAACACGCTCGGCAAACTCCTCGTTGGCGCGTGCAAGCTCGGCGGGCACCTCGGCCTCGGGCAGAACGGCTACGGCAGCGTCGACGTCATGGATCTGCTTGTGGCCCATGCCACCGACCTTCTCCTGGTAGTCCTCCACAGCGCGGCCGCACTCATGGAAGCGGACGTCGGCCAGCGCGCCGATCAGGCGGTTGGCCCAGTAGAAGTTTTCGGACGTCACGCGAGCCTGCGTGTCGGCATAGTACTCGGGCATGGTCTCGACGTTGGCGTACAGCGGAACCAGCGCGTTAAACGAGTTGGAGCCAAACGCCATCCACTGCACGGCGCGATAGGCCGGCTGCGCATAGGGACGTAGCTGCAACACGGCGAGCTGGCTGTTGCGGTTGATGCCGATGGGGCGATAGGCGCCACGCGTAGCGGGCGTGCCCTTGCTACCGTAGCAATCGTACTCCGTGCCCTGGTAGTGGCTCGAGAGTACGTACTTGATGTCCTCGATGGTCACCTTGCGCTCGGGCCCGCGGCTCCAGGGGATATCGTCGCTCTCGGGCGTGTAGTCGGCGTCGGGGCCATCCCACACGTCGCTGGGGTTGAGACAGCGCTGCATGTACCACGCGCGCGGCGTGTTGTAGACGTGGTCGCTGTCGCTGTGCGAGCCAAAGGCCTCGCGCGGGTTAAAGACCGCAGCCGGGCCGTCGCCCTCGACGCCCAGCGTCAGGTCCAGATGCCACTCGGCCATCCAGGCGCGCAAGTCGGCGGAGCACATGTGGTCGGCCTGGGCGCCCTCGGCGTCATCCAGGTCAAAGCTGTCGATACCCAGCTGGTTGGGCATGGTCACATAGGCGTCGTCAGGCACGCGCTTGGCAATCCAGTGGTGACCACCGATGGTCTCGAGCCACCAGATCTCGTCCACATCACTAAAGGCGATGCCGTTGTTCTCGTAGGTGCCGTAGCGCTCGAGCAGGTCGCCCAGGATACGAACGCCGTCGCGGGCGGACTTAGCGTACGGCAGGACCAGGGTCACCATGTCCTCCTCGCCCAGGCCACCAGGCTGCGCCGGCACATAGCCGTCCTCACCCTCGTTGCCCTTGGCGGGTACATAGTCCACGAGCGGATCGGCGCCGCGGACGCGCTCGTTGGTTGTGAGCGTCTCGGTTGCGGACATGCCAACATTGAGCTCGTTGAAGCCGGCCTCGGCCCAGATGCCGTGGCCCGGGACAACATCGGGGACGCTCGTGTAGCGCATGGGGTTATCGGGCAGTTCAACGGTCAGGTGGCTCAGGACGCTCGTGTAGACGCGCGGCTGCTCGTCGGGGTGCACTACGCGCATGCGCTTGGGCTCAAACACCCCGTTGGACGAGTCCTCGTTACGCGCGACCAGGGTCGACCCGTCGTAGCTCGCGTTCTTACCAACCAAAATCGTTGTGCACGGCATGCGCATCCTCCTTGAGCGAAGAAATCAAACGATAACAGTGTATCGCTTCGGCGCAGAAAGGGCGAAACCGCCGCCCCGGCAGCCCCTGTGGTCAAAAACCTATTTCGATGCGCGCTCGGCCGCTTCGATCACGTGTTTGGCGAGAATCGTCGTTGTCACGGCGCCCACGCCGCCCGGCACGGGGGTGATGGCACCAACAACCGGCTCCGCGGCAACAAAATCGACGTCACCCACCAACTTGCCAGCGGCCTCGTCCCAATTAATGCCAACATCAATGATCGTCTGGCCCTCTCGAACCGCATCCACGTCAATCGTACGCGCGCGTCCAACGGCGGCAACCACAATGTCGGCAGCACGGCACTCGGCAGCAAGGTCGTGCGTATGCGTATGGCACGTCGTCACTGTGGCATTGCGAGCCGTAAGCATGGCGGCAACGGGACGGCCAATCACCAGCGACCGACCAACGACCGCGACCTTGGCCCCATCCAGCTCAACGCCGTAATGATCCAGCAAAGCAAGCACGGCTTCGGCTGTGCAGGGGGCAAAACCCTCGCCGCGCCCCGAAAGCGTGGTGAGCAGCGAAACCGGCGTCATGGAGTCAACGTCCTTGGCAGGATCGAGTGCCGCGGCAACCGCGTCCTCGTCAAGGCCGGCGGGCAGCGGGCGGAACATCAGGCAGCCATGAACAGACGAATCGGTATTGATGTCCTCGATGGCCGCCAACAGCTCGTCCTGCGAAACATCGGCGGGAAGCAAAACGCGGCGAGCCTCAATGCCAACCTTTTCGCAGCGCTTGAGCGCACCGCGCTCGTAGGATAGGTCGTCCTCGCGTTCACCCACGCGCACGATAGCCAGCGTCGGCACAACGCCGCGCTCGCGCAAAGCCACGCAGCGAGCAGCAAGTTCCTCAGTCAAAGCGCGAGCAACGGGGGCACCCTTCAGCAGTTCAGCCATGGCTATCCCCTCTTCCTTGCGGCGTCGGCGGCGCGGCGCGCCAGCGCATCGGCGCGCGGCAACCACATGTCGAGCAACTCATCACACGCCGTCTCGAGCTCCTCAGCACGAGCGCGATCCTTCATAGACGTGGTGTTCGCAAAGAGCGTCAAGCTCGCGCCCTGCATAGCGGAACGGCAGAACACGGCGCCGCACGCCACATCGGACAGCAGCTGACGCGAACCCTTGTCGGCCATGTCCTCGAGCAGCGCCAGTGCACGCCCGCAGGCATCCATAATGCGATACGGCGGCATAGCGGCCACATGCAGCGCATCCTGAATCGCGGTCGCTCGAGCCGGATCGCCACGCGGAATACCGTACGCCGCGGACACCTGCCCATATGCACGAACGTCCTCGGCAACCAACTCGACAAGCTCCTGGGCCAACTCATCTGCCTGGGCAAATGCGCGCGTCAGGTCATCCGCGCGATCGGCAAGCGCAGGATTGGTCGCACCATAACGAGCGACCATTCCACAAAGCGAGGCGCCCAGCGCGCCCACAAAGGCGCTCGCGCTGCCACCGCCGGGAACCGGCTCGCGTGCGGCAAGTGCCTCGGCAAACTCTCGACAGGTTTTATCCATCATCTCTTGGCTCATACGCACGCACCTTCAAGTCATATACATCGGTCAGGCGGCAACCGCCGACCAACCGCATCGAACACGTAATGGTGCTAAGTCTAGCCCATAAGCACATGGGCGTCAGCGCACCTGGCCATCGCGGATTTCTATGACGAACGATAGGCCATGCCAACGCAAACATGGGACACATGGCCCACGTTTCGAGACTCCCGGGCAGCGGCAACTGGGGCATACATATAGGTAAGGAGCCCCATGTTGGGGCAACGCTCATCACGGCACCGGACGACGAATGGAGGAATCACCGCACAGCAAACAAAGTCATCATGTGCACGCGCAACCGCCGCCCCAGCGATCCGCGGCACACGATGTCCCTGGCAGACAAGGAGGACGCCACCATGAAGAAAAAGACCCTATCAATCCTTTCCCTTTGCATCGCCCTCTTTGCCGCATTTGCCCTTGTCGGCTGCGGCGGGAACGCATCGGGCGGGGGCAGCAGCGCATCCAAGAGCGAGGGCAAGGAAAAGGCCCCCGTCGCCAAGAAGACCGACTTTATCTGGTTTAAGGTCGAGATGCCCGAGGGCGTCGGCGTAAGCGACTCCGCCGGCAAGAATGCCGACAGGGTCCAGCTCACCTTCCCCGAAGACGAGAACGCCTCGGCCGATCGCTTTATCCCCGTTTGGAAAAAAGCGATGACAGCCGAGGAATCCCACGCCGACCAGGCAGAAAAGAAGGGGGATACGTTCCAGTGGAAGGATGGCGGGTCCGTCGAGTATAACGGCAGGACGTGGCTCGTCGGAACATACGAGGACAACAGCGGCATCTCAACCATGCTTTTTACCGACGTTGAGCCGGGAAGCGTCTACGTCCTCATCTCGAACTTCGACCAGCACAAGAAAGAAGCCGAGACGCTCCTCAACTCCATCGAGTTCCCCGATGACATGGCAGAGGCAGTTTCCGAGGCGCGCGAAGTCGAGATTTCGAGCATCGAGCTCAAGTAACGGGACACCCGCACGCGCCTACGCGCACCTGCGCACATGCGCCCCATTAAAGCAACGGGCACCCAACCCCGGGGAGGGCCGACAGGCATCGGCCCTCCCCTCTTTTGGCCCCGCGCATATTGCCACTTGTCGGCGCAAATCCGACCCTCAGAATGGGACACATGGCCCACCCTAGCGAGCCGTCCACGCGTACAGTAAAGGCAGGTAATCCATGGGCGGTTACAGATCGAGGAGGACACGACCATGAAAAAGAAGGCCTTTGCGATTCTCACACTCTGCATCAGTCTCCTTGCCGCGGTTGCCCTGGTGGGTTGCGGCGGAAGCGGCGGCGCTACCGGCAGTGGCGGTGGCGGCGGCGCAGAAAAGCCAGCCGTGGATATGAGGACCGACTTCATTTGGTTTAAGGTCGAGGTGCCCGAGGGCGTCGAGATCACCGACGTTGCCGGCGACACCGCCGACAGGGCCCAGTTTAAGTTCACCGAGAGCGAGCACGCCAGCGATCGCTTCATCCCTGTCTTCGACTCTGACAAGAACGCTGACGAGCTGTTCGACTACGAGGCCAAATGGAAGGCCAACTTTGAGTGGACCGAGAATGATCCCGTCAAGTACAACGGCAAGACTTGGCGCAACGCTTCCTATACACACTCGGGCGGCGTAACGACCGAATACTTCACCGACGTTGACGGCGGCAGTGTGTATGTGCGTATCGACAACGTCGAGGAGCACAAGGACGCCGTCGAGACCATGATGAAGTCTCTGGAATTTGCCGACGACATCGCCGAAGCCAAGGCCGAGGCCATGGACGTCAAGCTCGACGATATCGAGATCAAGCGCTAAGCGACTGGCGAGCGCAACGGGAAACACGGTCGCAGTGCAAACAAGCGACGGTACCCCAGCGCTTCGTACCCAGGGAGGGCCGGTAAACCGACCCTCCCTTTCTTATGCCGGTAGCCGACGAACGCGAGGATGCCGGACGCCGGAACCGCCCCAAATGTGGCAACAGTACGAAAACGATAAACACCCCAACACGTCCGCCCACCGATTTATTGCGCCGCGCAGACAATTAAACCAGCATCTTTAAACATCTGGGCAGTATAGTGACCAAAACTATCGCATAACCGCACCCTGCGAATGGAGGAGTCATGGCCGAACATCATGCCATCAGTCGCCGAGCGTTTACGCTGGGCTTAGGTCTTGCGGCGCTGTCGCCGCTTGCAAGCCTGCCAGAAACCGCGGCACCGGGCATTCCCCTGCGAGCGGCATTTGCAGACGACACGCCCAAACCGGCGGAGCACCTCGGTAATTTCGTCATTCGCCTTCGCCCCGCGGGCTATTTTCGCACCGCGAGCGTCAACCAAGACGGCAACG